>NZ_WXWT01000178.1:0-5019 GCF_009904725.1 Vibrio sp. V43_P6S15P86 | reverse complement strand
GTTTATAAGGGACTGCTTATAAAATTTGCTTGTAGGGATAGCCGGGAGATGCGCTCCCCCGGCTGAGTTGTCACTATTGGGATTAACGAGAACCTGCTGGCATCTCGTCTTCATGCAAGAACTCACCGATGCCTTGTGCTGGTGGAAGATCTTGCTCTAGAGAGCCCCAACGTTGATTTGGTTTGTCGCCCATCACGAACTCCAGCTCACCGCCGTACATGATTTCGTCATGAGTCAGGTAAGTGCGGTTGAAGTCTTTGCCGTTGTAGCGAGCCGATTGAATGAAGATGTTTTCGCGGCTAACGTTCTTCGCGGTAACCGTGAACTTCTGGTTGTTGCCGACATCGATAGACGCGCTTTCAAACAGCGGAGTACCGATTTCGTAGATGCCAGAAGAAGCGTTCACTGGGTAGAAGCCAAGCGCACGGAACACAAACCACGCAGAGAGCGTACCGAAGTCGTCGTTACCACAAATGCCGTCAGCGGTGTTCTTGTAGCAAATGTTGGTTGCTGCGGCGATGGCTGCCTGACCTTTCCAAGGCTGACCGACGTAGTTGTACAAGTACGGCACGTGGATATCTGGTTCGTTACCTTGAACGTGCTGACCAACGTTACCTGTGTTGAACACTGGGAATTGGTTGTCGCCTGCGTTGCGGTCTGGGTAGGTTGACCAGTACTCATCCAAGCGCGCTGCGAACAAGTCACCGCGTTCTGCTTCAGGGTTTTGTGTCTTGTCGAAGCGTGTCATCAGGTCAATTAAGCCATGAATGTCGTGCTGAACACTGAACGAGTATTGCCAGCCGTTCGATTCAGAGAATGCCCAGTTGAACATGTCTGGACGCCAGTCTTTACCCACCGCACGACCAGTGATTGGGTCTACCCAACCAGCATCGATAAACTCGCCATCGTAGTCACGGGCTTTGAACCAACCTTGGTATTGCTTACCACCGAAGTTGAATTGCGCTTGCCAGTTTTTAGAACGGTTAGCGAACTCGGTGTAGCGTGGGTCTTCTTCTCCGAACACTTCTTTGATCGATTGCGCGATTGCCCAGTCGTTCATTGAGTACTCAAGCGAGTAAGATGCTGTCCAAGAGTCTTTAAATGGTGAGTGACCGCCGTAAGAATCTGGTGGAGTGTCGTGCAATTGCGCTGGCACGTAACCTTGTTCCTCGTACTCTTTGATCCATGCTACGCCTTGGCTCGTTGCGGCGCGCGCGTCTGTGATCATCGCTTCAACTAAACGTTCTTTAACGTCTTTGCGCTCCGCTTCTGTGAAGCCAAGGTCGATCATGCGTTTTTCTAGTGAGCCTTTCGACAACACATCGTGAATCACAGGCGTTGAGTGCATGCCCATCATCATGCCAGTTTCGTTGCCTTTGAATGTCCACTCAGGCAGACGACCTTTGCGCACGTTGCCTTTGTCATCCACCCATTCTTCTTCGGCGTAAGACAGCATAGACAGCACCACGTCTGCTAAGCGGTCTGGCTCAAGAATCGAAGACAACGGTTGAACTGCGCGGTAGGTATCCCACAAAGAGAAAGTGTCGTAGCGCGTGAAGTCTGCTTTGCCATCTTTGTTGGCATCGGCAGTGCGGATTGACTCTTTCAGCGTATCAATCTTGTCGCCCCAAGGTGTGTTGCCATCTGGGTAAGCGTTACGACCTTGGTGAACTTGGCGGTAGCGACCATCTAAGTCAGAGTGAATGGTTTGACCTAGGTACGAGTGGTACATCGCGGTGTAGAACGTCTGTTTGTAATCCTCGTCGCCAGAGACTTGGATCTTGCCGAGTTCGTCTTCCCATTTCTTCGTTGCGGCTTCGCGTACTTGGTCGAAGTTCATGCCAGCAACTTCTGTCATGTTAAGAGAAGCACCTGACTTGCCGTTCTCGCCGATCTCAACGTTTGATAGCGCCAATTTCGCTTCAACCGTTAAGCCGTCTTTGGATGTGTCGAACTCAACGTAAGCGCGTGCGTATTGATACTTGCCACGTGTTTCGTTACCGATTTCTGTAATGCCTTCTGGCACGTCCATGTAACGACCTTGCTCTTTATCATAGTAAGCAAAGCGAACGTTTTTGATTGGTTGGTCGAATTCCATCACGAAGAATTCTTTTTGGCTTGGTGCCCAGCCATCAGAGAAACGGTGACCTTCAAGGCGGTTATTGTCTTTGTCCCATTTCAAGTAAGAATCTGAGGTGTAGTCCCAGTTAATTTTGAAGCCAGTGTTCACGATGATTTCTGACTTCTCATCACGAGGGAAGGTGTAGCGGTGCACACCAACGCGATCCGACGCCGTCAACTCAGCTTTGATGTCGTAATCCAATAGATCGACTTTGTAGTAGCCTGCCGTCGCTTGCTCGTCACGATGTTGGAAGCGAGACGCTTCTAGGTTTAGCGTTGCCGAACCTTCATCAATCATGTAATCCGAACGCGAGTTGATTGGCATGACGAGAATGTCGTTCAAGTCGCCAGCACCTGCTCCGGAAAGGTGGGTATGAGAGAAACCGGAAGTACGTGCGTCGTGGTAGTAGTAGCCTGAAATGTATTCCCAGCCGTTAGAACCGTTGTTTGGAGAAAGCTGCACCATGCCGTGTGGTGTGGTTGCACCAGGGTAGGTGTTGCCTAGGTTACCTGTGCCGATGAATGGGTTGACGTAGCGTGTTACGTCCATATCGGCGAAATCTACTGGGATGTGAACGCCCATGTCGATTTCAGGTGTTTCTGGGTTTGGCTTGTCATCACAGTCGCCATCGCCAACTGGAGGACATACTGGCTTGCCGCCGTCAGGAATATCCGGCAGTGCAGGGTTGGTGTCACCGCCTTCATAAATATTGGTTGTGTCGTCGTTACAGCCAGTCAGACCGACTAGACCACTGAGAACTGCGCAAGCGAGTAGGGAAGGTTTGAATTTCATTTTTAAAGCCTTGTAAATTGTAGGGTTATGTAATTAAAAAAATCAGGGGTATTACTAAAACTTAAAAACTTGAAATAGAGCCCTTTGGGGGAAAGGGCTCTTAGGGGGAGGAGCTTAAGGTTTAAGCTTTCACAAGAGTCGCTGCGTTACGCATCGCTTCTTTCGTTGAACACTCAACAACGTTTGCTTTTGCAAAGCGGTGAGCGTCTTTTACTTGGATATCGTGAGCTAGAATAACCAGCTTCGCGTTTGCTACATCTAGGTCAGTGATGCGGTTCTGGATACCGTTTTGACCTTGAGTTTCTACTTTGATTTTCAGACCCGCTGCCGCACCTGCTTTCTCTAGTGCTTTTGCTGCCATGAATGTGTGTGCTACGCCAGACGGGCAACATGTTACTGCTACGATGTCGTACTCGCCTTCGCCTGCTGCTGGAGTCGCTTGAGCTTGTGCAGGTGCTGCTTCTACGATTTCGTCTTCTGCTTCTTCTTCAGCAACTGGTTTCCAGAAGCCAACGATAACTGCTGTTGTTAGTGAGCCTAGTGCGATACCCACAACGTACATTGGGATGTTGCTTGATACAGGAGCTGTGATTAGACCGCCCCATGGTGCGTGTAGTAGTACGTCTGTTAGGAAGCCGAACACACAGCCAACGATACCACCAGCAACGATTGAAGGAAGAACGCGTACAGGGTCGTTTGCTGCGAATGGGATAGCACCTTCAGAGATACCGATAGAGCCCATGATTGCTGCTGCTTTACCTGCTTCTTGCTCTTGCTTAGTGAACTTCTTCTTGAATAGGAATGTTGCTAGTGCCATACCTAGAGGAGGCGTACAGATTGCGATACCAACACCACCCATTAGCCATGGTTGAGTATCAACTTGAGTTTGAGCAAATAGCGTTGCTACTTTGTTGATTGGACCGCCCATATCGAATGCAGTCATACCACCAAGAATCGTACCTAGAACCACTTTAGAAGCGCCAG
The DNA here is from genome assembly GCF_009904725.1 of Vibrio sp. V43_P6S15P86. Taxonomy (NCBI): domain Bacteria; kingdom Pseudomonadati; phylum Pseudomonadota; class Gammaproteobacteria; order Vibrionales; family Vibrionaceae; genus Vibrio; species Vibrio sp. V43_P6S15P86. The sequence continues at coordinate 1,121 of NZ_WXWT01000178.1, read as the reverse complement.
CCATAGAAGCTAGGAATTCGTTCATAGAAGCCATGAAGATCTTGATTGGCTCACCGATACCCCATAGAACGATACCTGCAGAGATAAGCGTACCAACAAGTGGGTAGATGAAGTAAGCGCCCAACGCAGTCATGTTAGCAGAAAGAGGGATCTTCTTAAGTTGTAGAACTACACCACCAGCGATAAAACCAGCGACGATACAACCTAGGAAGCCGCCGCCCATGTCAGCCATGATGCCAGAAGAGATCATCGCTGGCGCTAGTGCTGGTTTGTCTGCAATTGAGTAACCGATGAAGCCACCAAGAATAATTGGGAACAACACCAGACCTTTAATACCGATATTAGAAATATCAGCCAATAAGCCGTCTGCAGGAACCGCACCTTTACCGGATGCCATTACCGCCAGCGCCAGTAGTACACCACCCGCAACGATAAATGGAAGCATGTGAGAAGTACCGAATAAAAGGTGACCTTTCATGGTACTTAGGAGTTTTTTGAAATCGCTATTATTGCTAGCTTGAGCTGTGATTGTACTCATAATTTCACGCCTTATGAATTAATTAAAATATTTAGTATTTGGTTTTCGTCTTTTGCGTTATGAATATCTTCAATAAACTCTTCGCTAAATTTTCCGAATAATTCTTGAAGAACATAAATATGGTGGTCGGCACCGTTATCAGGTGAAGCAATCATGAAGAATACGGTTGGTTTGACTCCCTCTTCGTCGCCATACTCGATGCCTTCATGCTTTACGCCAACGGCGATTGCAGGCTCTGTAACCGCTTTGCTTTTTGCGTGTGGGTAGGCGATGCCGTCCATTGAAGTCACGCTTAATGCTTCACGTGCTTCGATGTCGGTTAAAAAAGCCTCTTTGCTACTGATTCGATTATTTTCGAATAGCATCTGTGCTAGCTCTTCAAAGACTTCTTTTTTATTATTTGCTTGAAGGTTGCCGTTAATTAAATTGACGTTTGTTAGTTCTGTAATCATTTTGTGACTCATTGGTACTGAAGTAATGAGTCAAATATAAGTAATGAAGTGGTTTTCAGAAATAGTAAAAAGAAGCCAAAAACTGTACTTTTGGATCGCTCAATATTAAGGGAGATAGCCGTCATTAATAA
>NZ_WXWT01000196.1:0-24046 GCF_009904725.1 Vibrio sp. V43_P6S15P86 | reverse complement strand
ATAAACAACTTGAATGTTGATATTCAACGAGCTATTGCATTGTTAGGCTCTCAGTCTAAACAATAAAAATATTAATTGCAGTTAGGTTTTTCCGTGTTAAATCAAAATAATGACCCTTTTAATGCTTTTGAAGCAAAAACAGAAGCTCAGAAGTTATCTTTTGCACCAATCGTGTTCCAGACCGCCAGAACGCTCCGAGATTTAGGTATTTTAGCCGCGCTAGACAGCGCCGGTTCACAAGGCATGAGTGCCACGGACATTGCCGAGAAAACGGGCGTGTCAGAATATGGTGTCAAAGTATTGTTGGATATGGCGATTAGCGCACATATTGTTTTATGGGAAAGACCTAACTATTCGCTTGCGAACCTTGGTTTTTACCTTCTTCACGATGGTATGACGAACGCAAACATGGACTTTACGGCTGATGTCTGTTACGCCGCGATGATGCATCTGACGGAAGCGATTCAAGAAGGTAAGCCTTCTGGTTTGAAAGAGTTGGGCAATTGGGAGACGATTTATCAAGGTCTGTCGACGCTGCCAGACCAAGCCAAACAGAGTTGGTTTAAGTTCGATCACTTCTATTCGGATCGCTCGTTTCCATTACTGCTTAAAGAAGTGTTTGCAAGCAAGCCAAAGCACCTCGTGGATATTGGCGGAAATACCGGGAAATGGGCTATTCAGTGTTGTAAGCATGATCCTGATGTTGAAGTTACCATTGTCGATTTGCCGCAGCAATTAGAAGTGGCGATGTCAAATGTCTCAGAAAACCAGTTCGCCGAGCGTGTACGTCCATACCCTGCCAACATGCTTGATAAAGCACAAACATTGCCTGAGCATGCTGACGTATGGTGGATGAGCCAGTTCTTGGATTGCTTTTCCCCAATTGAGATCCTAAATATCCTTAAAAAAGTCAAAGCCCAGTTAATGAAGGGAGATACTATTTACGTATTGGAGCTATTTTGGGATGCCCAAAAATACGCGGGCGCTTCTTATAGTCTTAATGCAACCTCTCTCTACTTTACCTGTTTAGCCAACGGCAATAGTCGTTTTTATCGCAGTGATGATTTCTTAGAAATTGTTGAAGCGGCAGGTTTATCTGTCGTCGAAAGAACCGACAACATTGGCCTTGGTCACACCTTATTAAAACTACAAGCAAACTAAATTCAGAATGAAAACAGAGCTCAAGCAAGTTGTCGTCGTAGGAGCGGGCCCATCTGGCTCCACCGTTTCTGCGTTATTAAAATCGCGTGGCATAGATGTCGTTGTCATAGAAAAAGCCACCTTTCCACGTTTCTCTATCGGAGAAAGCCTGCTTCCTGCATGTATGGAAGTTGTCGAGCAAGCAGGAATGACCAATGCGGTAAAGCAGTTTGGCTTCCAATATAAAGATGGCGCTGCATTTCGTCGCAATGGTGTTTACACCCAGTTCGATTTTACGGACAAATATACCCCAGGGCCGGGTACGACGTTTCAGGTGCAACGTGCCAGTTTTGATAAAGTGCTCGCCGACAGTGCCGCAGAGCAGGGCGTCGATATTCGTTATCAACATGAGCTAGTTAGCTTGGCGTTTGAAGGCAAAAAATCGCGCTTAGAAGTTGTTGGGCTGGATAAACAGACCTATCAAATCGAAGCAGATTTTGTTTTGGATGCGAGTGGTTTTGGCCGTGTTTTGCCACGCTTGTTGGATCTTGAAGAGCCTTCTTGTCTTCCTCCAAGAAAAGCGATATTTACTCATATTGAAGATCGTATCTCTCCACAAGAGCCAGAGTACGATCGCAATAAAATTCTGATTTCCGTGCATCCTGAAAATCACGATGTGTGGTACTGGCTAATTCCATTCTCGAATGGTACGTGTTCGTTTGGTGTGGTGGGTGAGCCTGAGTTTTTTGAGCGATACCCAGAGGATAAGCTTGCAGCTTTGCAGCAGTTGGCGAATGAAGAGCCGGGGTTGGCTTCTTTGTTGCGAAACGCGAAGTACCCAAATCCAACAGGAGAGTTGGGTGGCTATTCAGCGAACGTCAAACGCTTAGCGACAGAAAACTACGCACTGCTTGGTAATGCCGGCGAGTTTCTTGATCCTGTGTTTTCATCTGGTGTCACCATTGCCATGAAGTCGGCGGAATTTGCGGCCGATTGCGTGGTTCGTCAATTAAATGGTGAAGTGGTTGATTGGCAAGAAGAGTATTCGGAACGCTTGATGGTGGGGGTGAACACATTCCGCACTTATGTGGAGGGGTGGTACAGCGGCACATTGCAAGATGTGATCTTCTATCAAAACCCGAATCCACGTATTAAGCAGATGATTAGCGCGATTTTGGCTGGATACGCTTGGGATACAAACAACCCTTACGTAAAACAAAGCGAACAACGTTTGTCGACGCTCGCTGAGCTGGTTCGAGAAGCGGAACTGTAAGAGTATAAATTCTCTTAGCTGAGGATGCGTAAACCTAGGTCTTACCGAGAAATTGGTAAGACCTTTTTTATTCTCGACAATACCTTTTTATTTGTACTTCGAGCTTACTGGAGACATCTTGACCACTTGTTTCGAGGTGTATCGAATTTGAGAAAATATATAGTGATTACGATCACATACATACTCATTTTTGCTGATATTTATATTAAACGTGTAGGAAATGGATTACATTTTGGGAGTGTTCCCTAAATCCGGCTTCGTTGTGAAAACGGTTTATAAGCAACTGTATAAATTAGTAAAGTTCCAAAAACTGCACCAAAAAAAAGATAAGTTTCTTGCCAAATCAAATCGCTTGGTGAGTTCGAACCATCGACTGCGCCAAACACTTCCTTTACTTTCTCGAATTGTCAAAGAACACGACGCGTCAACGGTCTCTTCGGTTGTTGATCCCGAGAACGCGGTGGCGTGGGGAGGCAAAGTTTCTCCAGAGTTCAAATGCAAAGTCATTCGTATTAGTGAAGAGCTGGAGATCAACCCGAATCATCTGATGGCCTGCATGGCATTTGAAACCGCTGAAACCTTCAGTCCAAGCATCAAAAATGGTTCAGGAAGTGGGGCGACAGGGTTAATTCAATTTATGCCCTCTACCGCTGAGTCATTAGGAGTGAGTACGAAAACTCTTGCGAGGATGAGCGCGGTCGAGCAACTTGACTATGTAAAAGCCTATTACTGGCCATATCGCCATAAAATCAATAGTCTGGAAGATGCGTATATGGCAATTCTCTATCCTGCTGCGATTGGCAAACCGTCTTCTTTCGTTTTGTTCAAGCAAGGCTCGATTGCATACCGACAAAATGCGGGTATCGATCGTCACAATACAGGAAAAATCACGCTTAATGATGTTTCCTATAAAGTGAGGAAAAAACTAGAAAAAGGTTTACAGCCCAATTTGATGGGATAGGACCGTGTTTTATTCCACTTCGCTATTGTTAGTTGGTGTATCGGTGTCTTTGGTGACTCTGACTTGCATAATGCGATGTTTTTTAACGAGGAGTATGTCAAATCGCCAACCTTGGTAGTGAATGTGCTCCCCAACATTTGGGACTCGACCATAAAGCCATGTCAAAAGCCCATTTAATGTTTGAAAGCCTTCTCGCTCTTCGCCTTCTATGCTGCTCAGTTCGAGTTTATTCTTGAGCTCATTGAGCGGGATCAATGCGTCCATCAACCAACTGCCATCTTTTTGTTGCTTGGCCCACACTTGCTGTGGCGCCATGCCCAGTTCTCCAGCAATCGACTTTAACAAGTCGTATAGGGTTACTAGGCCTTGTACATCACCATACTCATCGACAATAAAGACCATTTCCGCACTGGTTTGTTGCATGTAGTTAAGGAGAGGTAACCCTTTCATGGACTCGGGTACAAAACGTGGGCGCTTGAGCTGTTTAGCCAGTTTACTGATAGACAATTCGTCATATTCATCGAGCAGGACTTTGGATGAAATGGTGCCAATAATATTGTCCAAACTACCCTTACAGACTGGCCATACGGAGTGTTGGGTTTGGCGAAGGTCAGTAAGGATGACATCAATAGGTTGGTTGGCATCTAGGTAATGGATATCGCACCGTGGTGTCATTAACGATAATGCTAAACGATCGTTCAGGTGGAGTAAGTTGCGAATCATCAATTGCTCTTGTGGTTCAATCGCACCGGACTCAGAGCCTTCGCTAACAATAGCAAAAATATCCTCCTCGGTAACAATCTCACCGTTGCTGTCGTTTTGGCGCAATAATCGGAGAAAAGTATCGGTTGAAAACGTCAATAAGAAGACAAAAGGAGTGGTGAGCTTGGCGAGCCAGTGGATCGGATAAGCTACGATAATAGCGATGGTTTCTGCGTTGTTTTGTGCAAAGCGCTTGGGAACGAGTTCTCCCACCACAATCGCGAAGTAGGTGATCATGAGCACGACGCTCATCGTTGAAAGTACCGTGGCTATCTCTCTTTCTAGCCCTTGGGTTACTAACCAATTTTCGAATGGTACTGAAAGCGTTGCTTCACCAAAAATACCACTTAATAGCCCGATCACGGTAATGCCTATTTGGATCGTGGAAAGAAACTGAGTCGGATTGTTTTTAAGTTCGAGCGCTAAAGCGGCAGAGGCGTTGTGTTCTGCAATTAATTTTAGCCTTCCGCTTTTGGCTGCGACTAGAGCGATCTCTGACATAGCAAACGCGCCATTGAGTGCGATTAATCCAACCAGCAGTAATACGTCCATAACGTTTCCCAGTAATGTACACGTTAGCAGCATAACTAGATTCACGTGCAAGAAATGTGATGTTGCGAGTAAATCATGCAGCGCTCTATTATCGGGCTCTACGCGCATGAATCCTTCTGTTACTTCACTGGGATTCTGATACACTACGCGCCCATTTCCTCTGTTGAGACGTTTCTATGCCATTTTCTAAGCTTGGTTTAAGCGCATCGATTACTGATGCAGTAAAAGCGCTAGGTTATGAAAAACCGACCTCTATCCAGCAAAAAGCCATTCCTATCGTACTGCGTGGTAGCAACTTAATTGCCGCAGCACAAACGGGGACAGGTAAAACGGCCAGTTTTGTTCTACCAATCTTAGAAAAGCTTAGTCAAGGCGAAACGCAACGTAAAAAACGTGCTCGCGCTATTATTCTTACGCCCACACGCGAACTTGCGCTTCAGGTTCATCAAAGCATTGAAGCTTATGGTAAAAACTTACCGCTGCGCTCAATGGCGATGTTTGGTGGTGTGGATTATGCGCCACAAAAACAAGCTTTGATCGAGGGTGTCGATATTGTGGTAAGTACGCCGGGACGTTTGATTGACCTGTATGGTCAACGCGCTATTCACTTTGATGAAGTGGAAATGCTAGTGCTTGATGAAGCGGACAAAATGTTGGACATGGGATTCATCGATGCGATCGATAAGATCGTTGATTGCATGCCAGAACATGTTCAAAGTCTGCTGTTCTCGGCAACGCTATCTAACCCTGTTCGTGATTTGGCGAAAAACGCGATTATTGATCCTGAAGAGATCACGATTGCAAAACACAGTGCATCTAAGTCGAACATCAAGCAGTGGATCACCACCGTCGATAAGGACATGAAGTCGTCGCTGTTAAGTCACATGCTCAAAGAAAACGACTGGTCACAAGTACTGGTATTTATTGAAACCAAACACGGTGCTGCCAAGCTTGTTAGCCAACTTGAAAAGCGCGGCATTGTGGCTGAAGCGTTTCACAGTGGCCGTAATCAGCGTGTTCGCCAAGAATTAATAGAAAAGTTCAAAGCCGGTGAAATCCAGTACCTAGTCGCAACTGGTGTTGCAGCACGCGGTATTGATATCGATAACTTGCCCGTTGTTATTAACTACGACTTACCGTATCCAGCAGATGAATATGTACACCGTATTGGTCGTACTGGTCGTGCTGGCGCACAAGGTGAAGCGATCTCATTAGTCTCAAAAGATGACTTTAAAAACCTTTGTATGATCGAGAGCCGTTTAGGGCACTTGCTAGAGCGAGTGGAAATTGACGGCTTTGCACCAAGAAAGCCAGTGCCGATTTCTATTTTAAATTACGTACCTAAGAACAAGCGTAAACCGCACGATAAGCGCGAATCAAAATAGCCTGTTTTATCTCTACGATCCAAAAGCCGCATTGTTGCGGCTTTTTGCGTTTTAGGGAGATTCACTCATGGGTTGACAGTGTTGGCTTTTATGCCGTAATGAGGAAAAAAGTTAATTTATGTCATACGCTTAACACTCAAAGTGAGTCAGCTTTCGTAAAGCTTTTGTCAATTCTCTGTCCTCAGGTTTGCACAAGGTTAGGAATGGGCGCAGACTTTTTTGCTTGCTAGTGAATGCATAAGATGAGGCATAAATGAAAACAGGTGATAAGCAATTCGCCGTTATTGGTCTTGGCCGATTTGGTTTGGCAGTGTGTAAAGAGCTACAAGATTCAGGAGCTCAAGTTTTAGCGGTTGATATCAACGAAGACAGAGTTAAAGAAGCTGCCAGTTTTGTTAGTCAGGCAATTGTGGCTAATTGTACTCACGAAGAGACGGTTGCTGAGCTTAAGCTTGATGATTACGACATGGTGATGATTGCTATCGGAGCGGACGTTAACGCTAGTATTCTCGCCACACTGATCGCCAAAGAAGCGGGAGCGAAGTCAGTATGGGTTAAAGCCAACGATCGATTTCAAGCGCGTGTCCTGCAAAAGATTGGTGCGGACCACATTATCATGCCTGAACGTGACATGGGGATACGTGTCGCGCGTAAAATGCTCGATAAACGGGTTCTTGAGTTCCACCCTTTAGGTAGTGGCTTAGCCATGACGGAGTTTGTGATTGGATCTCGTTGGATGAGTAAGACATTAAGTGACCTAGCACTGTGCAAAGTCGACGGTGTGCAAGTACTCGGGTTTAAACGGGGCCCAGAAATTACCAAGGCGCCAGACCTTAATACCAAGCTGGAAATTGGCGATCTCATTATTGTGGTTGGCCCGCAAGATGCGCTGGCAAATAAATTAAAATCACTATGACGCAGTTTCATCAAAAAGGCGTTTTTTACGCGCCAGATGGTAAACGAGAAAAAGCCAAGGGTAACGAGCCGCGGATTATATTGCTGAGTTTTCTCGGTGTGTTGCTGCCTTCTGCTGTGCTGTTAACCTTGCCGGTTTTTTCTGTTACGGGTCTTTCGATAACGGACGCTTTGTTTACCGCAACATCCGCCATCAGTGTGACAGGGCTTGGTGTTGTCGATACCGGGCAGCACTTTACGTTAGCCGGGAAGATCTTGCTGATGTTTTTAATGCAAATCGGTGGATTGGGGCAGATGACGTTGTCGGCGGTTTTACTCTATATGTTTGGTGTGCGTTTAAGCTTACGCCAGCAAGCGTTAGCGAAAGAAGCGCTAGGGCAAGCTCGACAGGTCAACTTAAACCGACTGGTGAAGCGGATTGTGATTTTTGCGCTTGTCGCAGAATCTATTGGGTTTATTTTCCTTTCCGTTCGTTGGGTTCCTGAAATGGGCTGGCAAACTGGCATGTTTTACGCGTTATTTCATGCGATTTCTGCGTTTAACAACGCAGGGTTTGCTCTGTTTTCAGACAGTATGATGAGCTTTGTGAATGACCCGCTGGTTATCTTTACCCTGGCCGGGTTATTCATTTTTGGTGGGCTTGGTTTTACTGTTGTCGGAGACATCTGGCTGAACTGGCGTAAAGGTTTCCACTTTTTGCATCTTCATACCAAAATCATGCTTATCGCGACACCGATATTGCTCTTTGTTGGGACGGTGATGTTTTGGTTACTCGAGCGGAGTAATCCAAATACAATGGAATCGTTACCTTTGGCTGGTCAATGGTTGGCGGCATTCTTCCAATCCGCTAGTGCTCGGACGGCCGGGTTCAACAGTGTCGACTTGGCGCAGTTTACCCAGCCAGCTTTATTGATCATGATTGTTCTGATGTTGATTGGTGCTGGGTCCACCTCAACGGGGGGCGGCATTAAGGTTTCCACATTTGCCGTTGCGTTCATGGCTACGTGGACCTTTTTGCGCCAAAAGAAACATGTGGTTATGTTTAAACGAACCGTAAACTGGCAAACCGTGACTAAGTCACTTGCCATTATCGTTGTGAGCGGCGCCATTCTGACAAGCGCGATGTTTTTATTGATGCTCACAGAGAAGGCAAGCTTTGATAAGGTCATGTTTGAAACCATTTCCGCATTTGCGACGGTAGGACTTACCGCTGGTTTGACGGCAGAGCTTTCTGAACCTGGCAAGTACATTATGATCGTGGTAATGATCATTGGTCGTATCGGGCCACTCACGCTTGCCTACATGTTGGCCCGCCCTGAACCTACCTTAATCAAATACCCAGAAGACGCCGTTCTTACAGGGTAAAGTAGAGTTTATCTGCACCCCACCGACCATAACGAGCACTGATTAATAGCAGTGCTCGTACATTTATAAAATATGTGGGACGTTGCCCAATTTTATCTACAAAGTCGCAGAAGTTTATTTCTTCTTCCTTTTGTTTCGATACTATTCATTCACTCAATTTATACCCTCGGAAGCCACACTTACAAAAGTATTTGGGCATCCGACGCTTTTGTAACGTGATGCTAAATAATATTGTGTTATCTGAGCGAATTGATACCAGCCTTAGTCGTTAGCCACTCAACCTCATTCTATATTTATGGGTTACTGTGTACTGGCTGTGCTTGGTATTAAACGAATCGAAAAGATGGAGCCGTACTTTGAAATTCAACACACTCGCCTTGACTATGCTAACTGCGCTTCTTGCAGGTAAGAGCATGGCAACTACTCCGCCATCACCAGTTTGGCATACTATTGCGTTGAGCGATGGTACCTCTAGTGAGGCAATTTTACGCGGCACTGCCGATTTCCACTGGTTTGAAGATAAACAAGGTAATGCCTTGGTTCATGAAGATGGCATTTGGTTTTTTGCACAGATTCAGCGCGAGTCAGACATCCCAACGTTACGCTCGACGGGTGTTGCTAAAACTCAATCGAGTGATGCGCCTGAATCGGCGAAGTTTCGCCCGGATCTACAAGTTAAGCCGCAGTTATCTTCTCTAAAAACCATTGAACCGATGGCGCGCCAAAATCTATTGCGTTCGGCGCAAGGTTATCAGGCGATGAGTAACTCATCGGTGAAGCAACAACCACTGTTGGTTGTGCAAGTCTCCTTTGATGATCAAGCGATGGTGCATGACTTCGAACAACGTGTGTTTAATACCGATGGCCAAAGCGTTGTCGATTATTTTGATAAAAACTCTCAAGGGAAATTCAAAGTTGTCCCTGCGATTGAGAGTTATGGTACCGCGAATGATGGTGTGATCAATGTGACCGTGGCGCAAAGCCACCCAAATTGCCACTCTAGCTCAACTGACAAGACTTGTACTGCCAAGTTGAATGCGGTCTTCACCGAAGCGTATCAAAAACTGGATCCGTACTTTAATCTTTCGGCTTACGACAGCAATCAAAATGGTACCGTAGAACCGTCAGAGTTGTCAGTGATGTTTATTTTTGCTGGTGGCGACCGTTCAACCGGATTCCTTGATCGTCCTTCTATTTGGCCTCATAAATTCTCTCACGACGATGTGACACTAGATGGCAAAAAAATTGCCGATTATTGTGTGTTTGCTGACTACCAAGTTGATCATCAAGCGACGTTAGGCGTAATCGTACATGAGCTTGGCCACTTAATGCTTGGCTTGCCGGATTTGTACGCAAGGAACAGTGATGCCTCGATCGGTTCTTGGGGCGTGATGGGCGGTGGTTCATGGGCACAGAAACCGGGAGACTCATACGCAGGAGACACGCCAGTGAACATGAGTGCGTGGAGCAAACACGCCGCTGGTTTCGTAGTACCAACGATCACTCATGAAAGCCCGATGCCTATTTCCGTGAACAACGACGATGTCAAACTGGTGTATCTCGACCCATACTTGAAAGAGTTTGGCCCACGCGTTTATTTGGAAAACCGTACCTTTAGCGGTTACGACCGAGCATTGGCGGCAGAAGGCATACTAGCGACGTCGGTTAATGTCCAGAATCGCTTTAACGATGTTGGCGCGATGCAGGTTCAAATCATGCAGGCCGATGGTCTGAATGAGTTAGAACATGATGGAAGCAGTGATGCCGGCGATTTGTATCCTAATGGTGGCAATGTCATTTCAGATACATCGACCCCGGGTCTGAGAGCGATCGCCGGGTTTGATACTGGGGTTCGTATTTCCAACATTGCCAGCAATACCAACGGCGGCAGTTTTTCTCTTGAGCATATAAACGAGCCAAATAAATCGGCATGGTTGAACTCTCTTCACCAAGGTTATGTGTACGCAAGTGGCAGTAACACCCTGGCGGTATCATTGGATTTGAATGCTGAGACAAAGCTTGATGGTCTTCAACTTTACGCGCAAAGCAATAGCGCTCAAAGTGACATGACTTATCGAGTATGGCGATTCCCATTCTCAGGTAACGTGGGCTACCGATTAATATTGGATCAGAACAATGCTGAACTTTTACAGCAAGGTAGCTTCCAAAAGCCATCCCGAATTTTATTCCCTCAACCAAGCCAATTAAGTGCGGGTCAGCACCTGTTAGTAGTGGAATTAGAAGGCGGTGAATTTGAATCGAACTTTGACTTTGGCCGCTTACTAAAAACTGAAAAATCATCCCTGCCTGTAATGTGGACTGGTAATTACAACGAGATAGGTACGTTTGGTTTAGAGCAAGCCGGATTCTCTTATGTTCCGTTCGCAGCACTCTTGAATGTGGAGGCGAACAACATTGTTGAAGCGAAAGCTGATTCACTGCAAACCGATAAGAATACGCCAATCGATCTGAACCTGATGGACAATGATTTCATGGCCATAGGATATCAGTTCAATGTGGACATTGTGCAGAAGCCTGAGCACGGCACCATTTCTGGCAACCAATACCAACCTGAAGCTAACTTTGTTGGTTTGGACAGCTTCCAATATCGTTTGCTGTCTACGGATGGCGTGTATTCGTCTTCGGTTGTGAGCGTGCAGGTCGAAGTACTTGGTAGTAACGAAGCACCAAAAGCGCTCATCGATGTGGATAGCCAAAAGATTACTGCTGGACAGAAAGTAACATTGTCGGCGGCAAACAGCACAGATGCGGATGGCGATGTGTTGAACTACCGATGGGAGCAATTGGCTGGTACTTCAGTTTCTATCGGAAATTCGACCAGTGCTACGGCAAGCTTTACAGTGCCTCAAGGTATAAAAGCGGGTGAGGTTCTGACATTCCGTCTAACCGTTACTGATCCAAGCAATGAAACCTCCAGTGCTACCGTCAATTTAGCCATGCAAAACGCAGCGCCAGTCACGTTAGCAGATACGGCGACCGTTGCCGTTGGTGAAAGCATTGTGATTGATGCTGCTGGCAATGATTCGGATGAGAACGGCGATAAACTGGTTGTAGAAAGCGTACAGAACCTAACGGGCCTGGGAAGTGCGAGTGTAGGAAATGGTAAAATTCGTTTTCAAGCTCCGGATAGTGCGGTTGATAACATCAAGCTGCAATATACGGTTTCAGATGGCAACGGTGCTACCGCAATAGGTGAAGTGACCGTGACGGTTGTCGCTTCCTTGAAAACAACGACATTCAAGAACTCTGAAGGTAGTGGCAGTGTTTCTTATTGGGCTCTGATGTTACTTGTTGCATTGGGCTGGCGACGCCGCGTCTAAAACGATATCGAATTACGTTATAAGCCACTCACATTGAGTGGCTTATTTTTGTACGTTTTGCTTCCTAGTACCTCTCATTATCTTATGAGATGTGTTTCTCATTATTTTTAAAGCGATTTTTCTATTCAGCGGTTACCCTATGGGCAGATTTTTATAAATTAAGGATGTTGTATGTCAACCGAGGACTTTTCTGTTTCGGCAATATGCCGAGAAGCAGCAGTGATGGTCAGAAGGAACCTACTCGCAATTGTCATTGCTTGTATTCCATTGATCATCGTGCACTCAATTTTTGTGTTTATGTATCCTGAAATGACGGGGCAAGATCAAGCGAACGCTCAAGAAGGAAACATCGCGGGATTTTATTTTGTCACAATCATTTTATACCCACTTGTTGCCGCGATGGCGGCTGTGCGTGTACACCGAATTTATTTGGTTGGCGATTACATGCGCTCAGCGTTGGATGTATTTCGCTTGTCAGCCAGAGAATTCCGTTTCATTGGCTGGTGGATATTATTTGGGTTGATGATGATGCTCGTCATTGGTATCCCAATCTTTGTGTTGTCGTTTTTCTATATTGCAGAAAGTGGTGAACCTGATTTTGTCACCATGGCGTTTATCACAACGGTTGCAAGCATTCCGGGCTATTGGGTGATGGCGCGCTGGTCATTTGTATTGCCTGCGACCGCAATGGATCATCTGCCCCGCAGCTTGCGTCGTTCGTGGAAGCAAAGCAGACCATACAACAAACAAGTATTCATTTTGATGGGCTTAATTCCATTGGGCGCGGGATTGCTCAGTCAGCTTATCTTTAGTCACTTTACTAACCTCTTCATGCTAAGCCTTGTGGGTGTTGCCTATGGTATTTTCGGTGCGTACCAGTTGGCTTTATTGTCGCTGAGCTATAAAACGGTCGTGGATATTGAACGCGCTCGTTTTGATACACCATCAGAGCCACCAAAAACGGGTGAAGAGTTTTCCGCTTAATCATTTGATCGCTTTTACATACCACTTTCGTTTGTGAGGTGGTATGCAGCGGGTTAATACCTTCCTAGCACCTTCGCGTTATTCACGCAAAATACCCATGCCCATTTCATGGCTGAATGACAGTGACGTTCACACGTATACTGACAGCAGTACTTCTTTTTATTAAGGAACCCCACATGTCCATTTGGCAACGGGTCAGTTTCACCCATCGCTTTAGTCAATTACCGTCAGCTTTCTATACTTTGGTCGAGCCGCAACCCTTGGATAACACTCGTTGGGTCGCTTGGAATGGTGAGTTTGCGCAGCAGTTTGGTTTACCAGCAGAGCAAAGCGATGAGCTATTGGCGGTTTTTTCTGGGCAAAGCGAATTCGAACCGTTTCGCCCTCTGGCGATGAAATACGCAGGACATCAGTTTGGCGTTTACAACCCAGACTTGGGCGATGGACGTGGATTGCTGTTGGCGGAAATTGAGCATCAAGATGGCACTTGGTTTGATATTCACCTTAAAGGCGCGGGGCTAACCCCCTACTCGCGAATGGGGGACGGCAGGGCGGTGTTGCGCTCAACCATTCGTGAGTATCTATGTAGTGAAGCCATGGCAGGGCTTGGGATCCCGACGACTCGTGCTCTTGGCATGATGGTCAGTGACACGCCGGTTTATCGCGAGAAAACAGAATTCGGCGCAATGTTGATTCGTATGGCGGAGACCCACGTGCGTTTTGGCCATTTCGAGCATTTTTTCTATACCAATCAATTGGCAGAGCAAAAGTTGCTAGCGGACAAAGTGATCGAGTGGCATTTTGCTGATTGTGCATCGGCAGAGAAGCCATACGCCGCAATGTTTGGTGAAATTGTTCAGAAAACAGCGGACATGATTGCTTATTGGCAAGCGTATGGGTTTGCTCATGGGGTAATGAACACCGATAACATGTCGATCCTTGGTCAAACGTTTGATTACGGCCCGTTTGGTTTTCTTGATGATTATGAGCCGGGATATATTTGTAATCATTCCGACTACCAAGGCCGTTATGCATTTGACCAACAGCCAAGAATTGCGCTTTGGAACCTATCAGCACTCGCGCATGCGCTATCGCCACTCGTTGAGCGAGAAGATTTAGAAGCATCGTTGAGTCAATTTGAAGTCCGGTTGAGTCAGCAGTTCAGCCGCCTAATGCGTGAGAAGTTAGGTTTAAAAACCAAGATCGCGGAAGATGGACGTTTATTTGAAGCAATGTTTGAGCTCCTTCACCAAAATAACACGGATTACACTCGCTTCTTTAGAACGCTTTCAAATCTTGATACTGATTCTTCTCAAGCCGTAATCGACTTGTTTCTCGACCGAGAAGCTGCGCGAGCTTGGCTTGATCTGTACTTAGCTCGATGTGAGCTAGAGGTTGATGAACTAGGGGAGCTGATTTCAGCCGAACAGCGTTGCGAACAGATGCGTCAAGCCAATCCCAAATACATCTTGCGTAACTACTTGGCTCAGTTGGCCATTGATAAAGCGGAAGAAGGGGACTTTAGTGAATTACACCGATTGGCCGAACTGTTAAAGCGCCCATTTGATGAGCAACCCGAGTTTGATGATTACGCGAAATTGCCACCGGAATGGGGGAAGAAAATGGAGATAAGCTGTTCTTCATAAATGGGTCATTTCCCACCCATTTGAATCTTTTTCTTGGGTGGAATTCACTCGTTATACTCTGTGTTCATGTTAATGGGCTTTGTTAATTTATTGAAATGCATATGAATTTTAACATGGTCCATTAATTGCTCTTTGTTGAACATCCGTACCCATCGCCTAATACCTAGTTATTCATGGACGGGATGGGATGTGATTCAACAAGGAGAATAATAATGTTTAAGCCTCTAACTCTACTATCTGTCTCTGCGCTTGCTGTAACGAGCTTTAACGCTGCCGCGAATTGTGACCCAGGTGAAACGGTCATCAAGTTCAGCCATGTAACGAACGCGGACAAACACCCAAAAGGTATTGCGGCTTCGTTACTTGAAAAACGCGTTAACGAAGAGATGAACGGTAAAGTCTGTATGCAGGTGTTTCCGAACTCAACGCTTTACGATGATGATAAGGTGTTGGAAGCACTACTAAATGGTGATGTTCAACTCGCTGCCCCTTCTCTTTCTAAGTTTGAGAAATTCACCAAAAAGTACCGCCTTTTCGATCTGCCTTTCTTATTCGACGATGTCGACGCTGTTGACCGCTTCCAAAACTCTGAAGCCGGTGAAAAGCTGAAAAACTCAATGAAACGACGTGGTCTACAAGGTATTGCGTTTTGGCATAATGGCATGAAGCAAATGTCAGCCAACAAGCCGCTCATTTCTCCAGCCGATGCTGAAGGGCTTAAGTTCCGTGTTCAAGCTTCTGACGTTCTCGTTGCTCAGTTTGAACAGCTAGGCGCAAACCCGCAAAAAATGTCATTCAAAGAAGTGTACGGTGGCCTGCAAACTAAGGTTATTGATGGTCAAGAAAATACTTGGTCAAACATCTACGGCAAAAAGTTCTTCGAAGTTCAAGATGGCATTACGGAAACGAACCACGGGATTCTGGATTACCTAGTAGTGACGTCAAACGACTTCTGGAAAAACTTACCAGACGATCAGCGCGAGCAGCTAAACACAATCATCCAAGAGGTGACAGCGCAGCGTAATGCTGAGTCGACCAAAGTGAACCTTGCGAACAAAAACAACATCATCGAAGCTGGTGGTGTGGTTCGCACGTTAACGCCAGAACAGCGCCAAGAATGGGTCACTGCACTTCAGCCAGTATGGAAGAAGTTTGAAAAAGACATTGGTTCTGACCTAATCGAAGCCGCTTTGGCTTCTAACCAAAAATAATAACGCCTAGCACGCTTAGCCCTCTCGATTAGAGGGGGCTCTTTTCCCCTACAGACGACGTGATGTAATTATGGAACAGACTTTTTTTGCCAAGGCTGGACGAATCACCGATGCCATTGAAGAGACTTTGATTGCTTTCTTCCTAGGTGCCATGACCTTGTTAACCTTTGCCAATGTCATCTTTCGTTATGTCTTTAACGACAATATTCTTTGGGCGCTTGAGCTCACCGTCTTTATGTTCGCATGGATGGTGTTGGTCGGCGCTTCTTACGGTGTGAAAAAACACTTTCATATTGGTGTTGATGTGATCATCAACATAGTGCCAGAGGGCAAACGAAAAGCCTTGGCGTTATTTGCTGCAATATGCTGTTTAGCCTTCTCTATTTTGCTTTTAATTGGCTCTTGGAACTACTGGTATCCGTTCGCCACAGACCGAGCGTGGTATGAAACGGATGATATTCCAATGCCGGAAATGCTTCAGTTTATGGCGGATTGGTTAAACGAGGGAGAGCGTTACGAAAAGCTGCCACGTTTTATTCCTTATTTCGCTTTGCCGCTTGGTATGGCGTTGCTAACGCTGAGATTTGCTCAGGCAACATGGCAAATTGCTACCGGAAAGCTCGACCGACTGATTGCAGGACATGAAGCGGAAGAAGAGCTAGAGGCGCTTCAAGAAGAGATGAGTGATGCCGGTGATCTTATGGCTCCAAAGGCCTCAGACAATTCTAAGAGCAAGGAGCAATAAGCCATGGATATCTTATTTCTATTTTTGATGGTGATTGGCTTCATGCTCGTCGGCGTGCCAATCGCAGTTTCTCTTGGTCTTTCCAGTATTCTTTTCCTTTTGATTCATTCGGATGCGTCTTTGGCGTCTGTTGCTCAAACGTTGTTTAATGCATTTGCTGGACACTACACTCTATTAGCAATTCCATTCTTCATTTTAGCTTCAAGCTTTATGTCGACAGGTGGTGTAGCGAAACGGATCATTCGTTTCGCGATTGCGATTGTAGGCTGGTTCCGTGGTGGTTTAGCGATGGCTTCGGTTGTCGCGTGTATGATGTTTGCCGCGCTGTCAGGTTCATCTCCAGCAACGGTTGTTGCCATAGGTAGCATCGTTATCGCAGGTATGATCAAAAACGGTTACTCAAAAGAGTTTGCGGCCGGCGTAATTTGTAACGCAGGTACGCTAGGGATTTTGATTCCGCCGTCTATCGTTATGGTAGTTTACGCTGCCGCGACTGATGTATCAGTTGGACGTATGTTCCTCGGTGGTGTGATACCGGGTTTGTTGGCTGGCGTCATGCTGATGATAGCGATCTATATTGCTGCCCGTATTAAGAACCTGCCAAAACAACCATTTGTCGGTTGGAAAGAGACGTTTGATGCAGCTAAGGATGCAAGCTGGGGCTTGTTGCTGGTGGTGATCATTCTCGGTGGTATTTATGGCGGTATTTTCACCCCAACAGAAGCCGCTGCAGTTGCTGCTGTGTACTCGTTCTTTATTGCCAACTTTGTATACAAAGACATGGGGCCATTTGCAGACAAGAAAAACACTAAACCTGCGCTCGTTAAAATCTTCCAAACCTTCGTTCATAAAGACACCAAACACACGCTGTATGAAGCGGGTAAACTCACCATCATGCTGCTTTTCATTATTGCCAATGCGTTAATTTTGAAGCATGTTCTAACGGAAGAACGCATCCCGCAAATGATCACAGAGTCGATGATGTCAGCTGGTCTAGGACCAATCACCTTCTTGATTGTGGTGAACGTATTGCTGTTGATTGGTGGTCAGTTTATGGAACCATCAGGCTTATTGATCATTGTTGCACCACTGGTGTTCCCGATTGCGATAGCACTGGGGATCGACCCAATTCACTTAGGTATTATGATGGTGGTGAATATGGAGATAGGTATGATAACACCACCTGTTGGGCTTAACTTATTTGTTACTGCAGGTGTCGCCAAAATGTCGATGATGAATGTAGTAAAAGCCGCACTGCCATGGGTGGCGGTGATGTTCCTATTCCTCATTATTGTAACGTACGTGCCATGGGTGTCGACTTGGTTACCAACCACCTTGATGGGGCCAGAAATCATAACTAAATAATGGCACCAGATATTTGAAGAAAAACAAAAGAGGTGTGATGATTCACACCTCTTCGTCTATGGGTTTGTAGCTAGGCCTACGAGGGTCTGGGTGGACTCGCCGTTCGTAGCTTCGCCACTTCTTTTTATTCTTGCGCCGCTCCTCGCCTGAACGTCTCTCTTCTTGATATTGCCCGTCTACCATCACGGTATCTGTAATGATCGGTATTCTCACTTTCTCGTTCATATCCGTAACAACCATGATGAATCAATTATTAAAAATTATGATTCAAGTTGGATATAATACCAATCCTTGAGAATCGTTTTATTTATAGAGCTCTTTATCTATTTGATAGCGTTGCATTTTGTCATACAGAGTTTTTCGAGGCACATTCAATTGTGCCATTGTCTGTTTAATGCTGCCGTTATTTTCCAGTAATGCGCCTTCAATGGCTGCTCTCTCGAACTCTGCTACTTGTTCTGCAAGACTTGAAGAAGGCTTGGCAACCGGAGTCGATTCTCCTAACTGAATTAATTTACCCAATAGCACGAAACGCTCTGCTGCATTTCTTAGCTCGCGAACATTGCCTGGCCAGTCATGGTTCATCAGTTGGGCGAGGTCGTGGGATGACAAGCTAGGAGAGCTTTTACCGTAACGTGAAGCCGCTACCAATAGGAAATGATGGAAGAGGGCAGGGATGTCTTCTTTCCGTTCACGCAGTGGCGGGAGATCTAAGGTAACCACATTCAGTCGATAGTAAAGATCTTGGCGAAAGGTTCCCTCTTCAGCAGCGCGTTTCAAATCGACTTTGGTTGCGGCAATTACTCGAATATCTAAGGGCAAGAGTTCATTCGAGCCGACACGCTCAATCACACGCTCTTGCAGTACTCTCAGTAAGCGGATTTGGGCTTGGATAGGCATTGACTCGATTTCATCCAAGAAAAGTGTACCACCTTGAGCAAATTCAAACTTACCGATACGGCGGCTTTCTGCGCCAGTAAATGCGCCTTTTTCATGCCCGTAGAGTTCGCTCTCAATCAAATTCTCTGGTACTGCACCACAATTTACTGCGACAAAGTTTTGGTTCCGTCGAGAGCTTTGTTCATGCAAAGAGCGGGCGATTAACTCTTTACCTGTACCAGTCTCGCCAAACAATAAGATATCTGCATCAGTATCGGCGATGTGAGCAATGGTTTCGCGTAACATTTGAATGCTAGATGTTTCTCCGATAACACGAGGTCCGAGCGTTTTACTTGCCTTGAGAGACAGGCGTAACTTCTCGTTTTCAACCGTTAATTGGCGCTTCTCAATGGCGCGCTTGACGGTTTCAACTAGGTGCTCAGGTGGGAATGGCTTTTCGATAAAATCATACGCTCCTTGGTGTAACGCATTAACCGCCATTGAGATATCGCCATGACCAGTAATCATAATCACGGGAAGATGGATGTCTTTGCGCACAAGGGTATTCAGTAAATCCATCCCTGAAATACCGGGTAAGCAAATATCGGTAATCACCACGCCTGGCTCGGCTCCCTGCTTAATGGCGAGTAAGGCAGATTCAGCGTCTGGAAAGAATGTGGCATTGATATCTGCCAATTCAAACGTTTGTTCTATTGCCAGTCTAAGATCGGCTTCATCATCAATAAAAAACACCTGACACATGATCTCATCCTTTTGATTGTTCTGTGTTGTTAGGAGTGATAGGTAAACACAATGAAAATCGAGCTCCGCCTTGTTCTCGATTTTGGGCACATAATCTTCCGTTCATACTGGCTAAGATTTGTTGCGAGATAGAGAGTCCTAAACCTAAGCCATTTTGTTTGGTAGTTAGGAAAGGCTCACATAAGTCCGAAAGTGAGAAATCTCCAAGTCCTGCACCATTGTCATCTACATGAATCCAAACCAAACCGGCATGTTCGTCTTGCTCTATGGATAACTGTACTTGTTTGTCTTGTTGCTCTTTGAGAGACTCTATCGCATTGGTCAGTAAATTAACCAACACTTGTTCAAGTTGAATGATATTGATCTGAACTTCAACATCTTGCTCTGGTACCTGCGTTTCTAGCGTGACACGTGCAGATTTAAGTGCGGGTTTCATCAGCTCTTTGACTGAGGAAATCACTGGAAACAAACGAGATTGAACCAGCTCGTTTCCACTGGTTTTTTTAGCGAAAGAACGAAGCTGCTGACTGATGTTTGCCATACGATCAGTGAGGGCTGAGATGCGAGTTAGATTATCTTCCACTCGCTCATATTTTTCTTTTTGGAGGAACAGCTTGCCGTTTTCAGCAAAGCTGCGAATGGCCGCAAGTGGATTATTCAGTTCATGACTGATACTGGCTGACATTTGCCCCAATACTGCTAGTTTCGCAGCTTGAACGAGTTCGTCTTGCGTTAGGCGAAGTGTTTGTTCGGTTTCTATTCTCTGGGCGATTTCTGCTTGCAATTCTGCGGTGCGAGCCATGACTTGATATTCAAGTTTTTGATTGGCCTCTTGCTGAATTCTCTCAAGTTGTAAGTGGCGTTGTTGACGGTGATAGATGAGCTGGCCAATTAAAAACAACACGGTGAATGCAAGAGTAAGTACAAAAATGTAACCCATTGTGAGCCAGACGATAGATTGCTTAGGAGATAGTACACGGATGGTCAGCTTGAGCTCTGGTAGGGGCAACGAAGAGACCACCAAGGTCCCTTTGTTATATGGGTAACCTTGTTTTAGCTCAGAATGCGTTTCCTCCACATTGCCCACCAGTCCTAGAGTTTCAATTGGCTCATCAAGGTATTGTCGGCTTGCCCAAACTTGTTTTCTTTCATTCTCAGTCAGTGGTTGTAAGCTTTTGAGTAGCCAATCACTTCGGCTACTCATGAAAACAATCCCGTGCGGATCGCTCGCGACAAACACACTATTTGGCTGCTGCCAGTTGTCTTCTATTTTACTCAAGTCCATCTTAACCACGACCACACCAAGGACGCCGCCAGCGTATACGATGGGATAAGAATAGTAGTAGCCACGTTTACCAGATGTTGAGCCCAGTGCGTAGTATTGGCTTCGTTTACCTACAATGGCTTGTTTGAAATAAGGTCGAAATGCAAAATTTCGACCGATAAAGGAGCGCTCTTTACGCCAGTTGCTGGCCGCGATCGTTGTACCCCATTGATCGATTAAGTACGTATCCGCTGCTTCAATCACGCCATTAACGGATTCTAAATACCGATTAGTGATTTCCAGTTGCGCACTGTTGTTGGGGTGCAGAAGCGCTTGATAAAGAGGATCATCTTTAGCTAGAAGATTTGGGATATGGGCGTACTTATCGAGTTTATTTTTTATATGGCCAGAAAACTGCTCCAGCTGTGATTGGTGTTTATCAACTAGAGATTGATAACTGGTCTGCCAAACCCAATGACCACCTATGATTGCGCAAAGGAAATAGAAGGCAAAAAAAGTCAGCAGAATCCGGTTTTTTTGCGACATCCTTACACTCCTTAAACCTTTCCTTTGGTCACGTAAGAAAATGTTAATAGTTTGTAGGGAGGATTAGGGATTTAGTTTTCAACTCTGTGGAGTAAAACAAGAGCAAGATCTCTTTTTAGGCTTTTCGATAAAAAAACCGGTCGATTCTCTTGAAAAAGTCGCTATTGTCCCCATTCTAGATATGCTGACGATACTTAGACGGTGTTTGAATCGCATTTTTGAAGAAAAAATGGGTCAGCATTCGAGAATTTAGCGCAGACAATGTCCACATAGTGGCTATTGGCTCGACAGGGTTGCGACAGATCGCTAGAATGTCGCGTCTAAAAATTCTGTCCTGAGGCTAATAGGAGATACCTTTGGTAATTTTATCGAAGATATCACTGATTAGTCCGGTACTGACAAACAGTATCGATACTCGATTTAAATTAGGTGTTCGGACAGAACACTACACAAGGATGAAGCGTAAGCTCCGCTGAGTTTCGCTCATACGCTCGGAAAACCGAGCCACTTTAGAGGTTTATATATAATGCAAGTTACTGTTGAAACGCTAGAGGGCCTAGAGCGCCGTCTAAACATTACTGTTCCAGCTGCAAACATCGAAGACGCTGTAACAGCTGAACTACGCAACATCGCTAAAAACCGTCGTTTCGATGGTTTCCGTAAGGGTAAAGTGCCTCTAAAAATGGTTGCTAAGATGTACGGCAAAGCAGTACGTCAAGACGTTCTTGGTGAAGTTATGCAACGCCACTTCATCGAAGCTATCGTTAAAGAGAAAATCAACCCAGCTGGCGCTCCAACTTTCGCTCCTGTAGAAAACAAAGAAGGTTCAGACCTAGTTTTCACTGCAACTTTTGAAGTTTACCCAGAAGTTGAGCTTAAAGGCCTAGAAAACATCACTGTTGAAAAACCGCTAACTGAAGTTAAAGACGCAGACGTAGAAGAGATGATCGATACTCTACGTAAGCAACAAGCTACTTGGGTTGAAGTTGAAGAAGCAGCAGAAGATGGCAAACGCGTAAGCATTGACTTCGTTGGTTCTATCGACGGTGAAGAATTCGAAGGCGGTAAAGCTGAGAACTTCCCACTAGAAATGGGCGCTGGTCGCATGATTCCTGGTTTCGAAGACGGTATCGCAGGTAAAACTGCAGGTATGGAATTCGACATCGACGTGACTTTCCCAGAAGATTACCACGCTGAAAACCTAAAAGGTAAAGCAGCTAAGTTCGCAATCAAAGTGAACAAAGTTGAAGCTCGTGAACTACCAGAACTAAATGACGAGTTCGTTGCTAAGTTCGGTGTTGTTGAAGGCGGTGTTGAAGCACTTAAAGCTGAAGTTCGTAAAAACATGGAACGCGAGCTTAAGCAAGCTGTTAAGAACCGCATCAAAGAGCAAGCGATTGACGGTCTAGTTGAGCAAAACGACATCAACGTACCATCAGCGCTTATCGAGCAAGAAATCCAAGTTCTACGTCAACAAGCTGCACAACGCTTCGGTGGTAACCCAGAAGCTGCTGCTCAGCTTCCACGTGAGCTGTTCGAAGAGCAAGCTAAACGTCGCGTAGTAGTTGGTCTTCTACTAGGTGAAGTAATCAAGTCTGAAGAGCTAAAAGCGGACGACGAGAAAGTTAAAGCTCTAATTGAAGAAATGGCTACTGCATACGAAGATCCATCAGAAGTTATTGCTTACTACGAGCAAAACGAAGAAATGATGAACAACATGCGCAATGTAGCTCTAGAAGAGCAAGCAATCGACGCGATCATCGCTAAAGCACAGGTTTCTGAGAAAGAAGTAGGCTTCAACGAGCTACTTAACCAACAACAACCTGCTGCTTAATAAGCAATATCTTGCGTAGAAGGTTGACTTAACGTTAACTATTCTGCTAACAATGGTCCGTATGATAGTCATCATCCGGGCCATTTATTTTAGGGACATAAGAATATGAGCTACCAAGAAAAAAATGCAATGTCGCCAATTATGGACGCGCTAGTACCAATGGTGGTTGAACAAACTTCCCGAGGCGAACGCTCTTACGACATCTACTCACGTCTGCTGAAAGAGCGCGTGATTTTTTTAACGGGTCAAGTGGAAGACCACATGGCAAACCTTGTCGTGGCTCAGCTACTTTTCCTAGAATCTGAAAATCCAGATAAAGATATTTTCCTATACATCAACTCGCCAGGCGGCAGCGTAACAGCTGGTATGTCTATCTACGATACCATGCAGTTTATTAAGCCAAATGTGAGCACTGTATGTATGGGTCAAGCATGTTCAATGGGTGCCTTCCTGTTAGCGGGTGGTGCGCCAGGTAAGCGTTACGTACTGCCTAACTCTCGTGTAATGATCCACCAACCATTGGGTGGTTTCCAGGGTCAAGCTTCTGATATCCAAATCCATGCTCAGGAAATCCTGACCATTAAGCAGAAGCTAAACAAGTTGTTAGCAGAACATACTGGCCAACCTCTTGAAGTCATTGAGCGCGATACTGATCGTGATAACTTCATGTCATCAGAGCAGGCTGTGGAATACGGTATCGTGGATGCAGTGTTAAGCCACCGCGGCGAGTAATTAGCCAGCGCATTTTGGCAAAAATTGATATACACTCATTCATGAAGAGTAAAGGCTAAGAGGTTAGCGAATGACAGATAAAGGCAAAGAAAGTGGCAGCGGTAAATTGCTGTACTGTTCTTTCTGCGGCAAAAGTCAGCACGAAGTTCGCAAGCTAATCGCAGGTCCGTCAGTGTACATTTGCGACGAGTGTGTCGACTTATGTAACGATATTATTCGCGAAGAAATCAAGGATGTTCTCCCTAAGAAAGAATCTGAAGCGTTACCAACGCCAAAACAGATCCGTGAACACCTTGATGACTATGTGATCGGGCAAGATTACGCGAAAAAAGTGCTCGCAGTTGCGGTATATAACCACTACAAGCGTTTACGCAATGGTGATAC
>NZ_WXWT01000418.1:0-5024 GCF_009904725.1 Vibrio sp. V43_P6S15P86 | reverse complement strand
AAGTGCCTCCTACTTGGAACCAAAAATAAAAGACAGAATAAATATCAAGATGGATTTGCGAGTCGACCGCTCGCTTTCGATGAGAATAATAAGGTCGAAAAATTGGAGTTCAAGAGGTGGATTTCATAAAAATTTTTTATTGAATTGAATAAAATCTTCTATCGAAACTTTTGACATTCACGACCACTTAAAACCTCTTTATGATGGAAAATGTGTTCAATCAAATCTAGAGTGGTTACATACTCTTAAAAAGGATAATCAAACAATGAAAAAGGTCGTATCTCTGTTTCTTGCAACATTGTGCGTTGGCTTGCTTTCTTTCAACGTTGCGGCTTCTGAGCGTGCTGAGCAAGGGTGGCAACTGATTGAGAAAGGCGCAATGATTGTCGATGTACGCACGCCGCAAGAGTTCTCTGAGGGGCATTTAGACAATGCGGTCAATTTCCCTCTATCTGAGCTTGATAAACATTTCCAAGACGTCGATAAAGATCAAGCGATCGTATTGTACTGCCGCAGTGGTAATCGCTCTGGTAAAGCGTATCAATATTTGCAATCGCAAGGGTTCACGAATCTGTACAATGCAGGTGGCTTAGAAGAACTGCAAGACGCCAAATAATCATCTCTGTTCTAATTTCAAAAATAAAAGTGCAGAGGGCGTTGCAAACTTATTGCAACGCCCTCTGTTACTAAATAAATCTCTTCCGCTACTACTCTATTTAGGCCCGGCCTCAAACTGAGTCAGGTTATCCGATATCTCAAGCCACGGCGCTTTGGACGCGACAAAAATATGGAAATTTGGCTTGTGGGATGGTGCATCATCCAAGACCCCTAGGCGAATATTGACAATACCATTGTTCTTTTTCGAATACAGGCTCGATCCGCAATGGCGACAAAAACATAGCATGGTATTTTCGCTTTTCTGATAAGTCTGAATATCCTCTTTTCCTTGAGTAATGAGCAACTTATCCAAAGCAATACCGCCCGCCGATGAATAGTCAGAGCCAGTAAATTTTCGACATTCCGAGCAATGGCAATTTCCCATGTACTTGAATTCATCTGCCACTTCCAATTTCACCTTACCACACAGACATGAGCCTTTGAGTACTTCCATTTGAGTCCCTTTTTGTTATGAATCTAATTGAATTAGACGAATACACCGACACCATGCCACTGCAATGCGAAAAATTAAAGGCAGGTAATACAGGTTTTCAAAAATGAAACGAAAATGTAAAACACTTTACTCAGAGGAAAGATAGGTGTGCTCAGAACGTGAAAGCCCAAGCTATTGTCGATACAAAAACACCAAGCAAGACGCTTGGTGTTTTCTTAATATTTTGTCTAACACAGTCATCGTCATCGCTCTTAATAAGAGACGCCGTGTTGAGAAAGTGTAGTGCTTAGAAAATGCAGTGCTTAGTAAAGCTGGTGGCTTCGTTTGCACTCCAGTCACCTTTTGGCTTATCTTTCAAGTTCTCACACCATTGCTCGCTGCCCACACCATCTTGAAGAACACAGTGCTTCGCAAAGTCTACTGCGTTGTCTGCTGTCCATTCTGTTTTTGGCTTATCGCGCATGTCGTTACACCAGCCTTCAGTGCCCACTTCATCACTACAAGCGGTTAAAGCAGAAGCCGCCAACATCAGCATGACTAGTTTTTTCATAAATTTAAGGTTCCAATTGCAAACAATATTAAAATAAAACTCAATCGCTTCAACAAATGCCCATTCAACGGTCTGAATTAAGCAGTCACTTGTTGAAGTGACTTTTGTATCAACTATAACGAAATTATCAGTCTACATGTTAAGACACCGAAAAATTATTGAGCCAAGCTGCGTAAATGACACCATAAACACCTATAGGCTGCGCGCTTGCGTTAATGCGCTGATCTTAGAAGAACCCGTGCCAAAACATGCTAAACGTAACTCTAACGCCATTTGCTCAAAGTGCTCGACCACCGCTTGAGTGCTTATGGTAGCCGCTTTCAAGACTGCGCCCGCTTGCCCAACGAGATTGGCGCCCAAATGTATGGCTTTCGCCGCTTCAAGTCCGTTATGCACACCACCTGAGGCGATCAAAGGTAATGTAGGATGCTGTGCTCGTATTTGAGTCAAACATTTTGCCGTTGGGATGCCCCAATCGCGGAAAAGTTCGGCTGCACGCTGCATTTTCGGGTTATCTTGGCAATAGCCTTCAACCGCGCTCCAACTTGTGCCACCCGCGCCCGCTACGTCAATGGCATCCACACCGGTGTCAACCAATCGCTGCGCAACGTGACCACTTATACCAAAACCGACTTCTTTAATAATGATCGGAACATTCACGCGAGATTTAAGCTGCTCGATAGCGTGTAAGACCCCAATCCAATTATGGTCGCCATTTTTCTGAAACGCTTCCTGCATTGGGTTTACGTGTACAAACAACGCATCCGCTTGAATGGATTCAACCGCACGCTGCGCATTATCAAGTTTACCTTTGTCGCGCAACTGAGCGGCTCCAAGGTTGGAATAAAGCGGCACATCTTTGGCTAAATCACGAATGGTTTTACCTAGACCTGCGTGTTGTCGCTCTTCTAAGCTAATACGCTGCGACCCCACGCCCATCGCAATGCCTAATTCACTGGCAGCTTCAGCCAAACGACAATTGATCACTTCAGCGTCTTTCGCTCCACCTGTCATCGAGCTAATCAAAAACGGCAGCGCCAGTCGGTGGCCAAGAAACTCTGTCGACAGGTCGATCGCCTGAAAGTCACATTCTGGCAGCGCGCAGTGTTCAAACTCGACAGACTCAAAGCTCGCCGTTTTATGCTTCATGCTCATGTCATGATGTAAAACAGCGTCTAGATGTAAATCTTTTCGGTTAGTTTGCGGAGCCATAATGTCACCCTAAAGTAAAACAGTCGCGCAGTATTGCGATCCTTATCAGTAACGTCAATGCGAATTTTCTGAATTCACGAGATTACTTTTCCGAAACCAGTAATGAATCACGACTTACTCTGACATTATAGGAAGAGAAACTCGCCTTCCGTTTTAAACAAGCAGGCGAGTGTTTCACGAAGTTGAAGTAATCAGCGTGCGAGACACCACGATAAAAATGGGCCGCATACTTCTCTAATTTACTTTGCGCTTTCTGACAGAATCAGAGACACAACGGTGCTTGTGGTGGTTGGAGCAAACTGCTCAGGGTCATCACAGAATTGAATTTTCCCTTTTTCTTCAACGTGGAACAACGGCACTACCGAGTTCCCTTTGTGGTGCGCTAAATAGTCTTGATACGTAAAGTTGTCGCTCAATTTCGTGTGTTTTATCTCTGCACCGCGGCTCAACAAACTGGCCAGCTGGGTATAGCTTACGTTACCGCCCATCAGCAATTTACCGTGGTACTCCTGAGCCACGGAGTGCTTCTCGCTACCATTGCCGTTGGTTTTCACTTTTTGCAAGCAGTGAACTTTATCTTCACCAAACTCGTCGACAAATTGCATGCAAGCCATAATGTTGAAATGCTGGTCAGGCGTTAATGCAACTACTTGTCCCACCCCTATCAGGTTCAAATTGTCATCTGCGTGACTAGAAATCGGATTACCGTAGTAGTAATCCAGCCCCAACATACGAACTTGACTGATGTACTCCCAGTTAGAATCGGTCATCAATATGCGGCGGTCATAACGTGCCAACGCTTGACCAATTTCTCTGGCTACTCGGTTAGCACCAATCAACAAGAAGCCGCGTGGCGCTGGCTCCGCGACGCCCAACATCAATGCGACAGGACGTGCCGTTGCACTTTGTAAAACAACCGTTCCGATGATCACCATGAAGGTCATAGGAACTAGTAAAATCGCTTCATCAATACCGTATTCGGTCAATTTGATCGCGAAAAGAGACGAAATAGAGGCAGCGACAATACCGCGCGGTGCAACCCAAGACAGAAACAGTTTATCTTTAAGTCTCAAGTTACTGCGGATGGTTGAGAGGAAAATCGACAACGGACGCGACACCAACTGCATAAATACAAACAGCAATAACGCGCCACTACCCAGCGCAGCAAAATCATCCAAGCTGATGCGTGCAGCAAGGAAAATAAATAGGCCGGTGATCAGCAATATGGTCAAGTGCTCTTTAAAGTGCAGAATTTGTTGAATATTGATGCCCTTTGCGTTGGCAAGCCACATACCCATTACAGTAACCGTGAGTAATCCGGCTTCAGACTCAATATGGTTGGAGACGGAAAATACGCCGAGCACGATCATCAAAACCGCAAATGGCTGCAAGTATTCCGGTAGCCACGCACGGCGCATAATCGTTGCGACTGCTGCGCCGGAGGCCGCACCAAGAATGACGCCCACGGCAATGAGCGTCCCGAACACTTCGACGCTATTTATCGCGCTGTGCGATACGATGAACTCATAAACCATCACAACAAAAAGCGCACCGAGTGGATCAATCAAGATCCCCTCCCAACGCAAAATATTAGCAAGCGTACTGTTAGGTCTTACGGTTCGTAGAAGTGGCACGATGACCGTCGGCCCTGTTACTACGGTTAAGCTGCCGAACAACATGGCAAGCTCCCAAGTAAAGCCGAGGAAATAGTGTGTTGCAATACTGGTCGCTGCCCATGAAATGATCGCCCCGATGGAAACGATGCTCCATACCGAACCACTCACGCCACGAATTTCTTTAAAATTTAAGGTCAAACTGCCTTCAAATAAAATCACTGCCACCGCTAAAGAAACCAACGGAAAGAGCAAATTACCTAATATCTCATCAGGATTTAACCACTGCATAAATGGCCCGACGATCAGCCCTGCCAACAACAAAAATAAAATCGCTGGCAAACGCAATCGCCAAGCTAACCATTGGCAACCTAAACCAATAACCCCAACCGCTGACAGCACCAGCGCTTCATTACCCACTTGCATCAATAATTACCTGTTTTTGTCTTTTTTCGCGTGAATGCGCTATACCCAAATAACCTCGGGCGTGCGGTTCAATAAGCATGACTTGGCATGCAGACTAAACGGCTTACCTTCG
>NZ_WXWT01000177.1:0-5039 GCF_009904725.1 Vibrio sp. V43_P6S15P86 | reverse complement strand
AGATAGAGTGAAATCACCAACTTGTACTTAAGTTATTTTACGTCGAAATAAAAGTATAAGTGCGCTTTGTCTAGCGCATTTAGTATTGTTTTAACAATAACTTAAGGAAGAGCGATTATGCACCTTAAAAACGGCAACGCAGTGAAAAGCGTGTTCACACTAAGCACTCTCACCGCTTCTTGTCTTATGGCCTTCAATAGCTACGCCGCAGTTGACTGTGCCCCTCTAGAAACTTGGCAATCATCAAAAGTTTATAACGGTGGTGACCAAGTTCAACATGAAGGTAATGCTTACAAAGCACGTTACTGGACGCAAAACAGTAACCCAGCGCAATCTGGTGAGTGGGGCGAGTGGGAAACACTTGGCGCATGTGATGGCACTGGGCCGGTTGATCCACCTCAGAATGAAGTCCCGACTGTTACTCTAACATCGCCTTCTGCGTCGGCTTCTGTGACTGCGGGGGATGTTGTTAACCTAGCTGCAGATGCAGCAGATACCGATGGTACTGTTAGCAAAGTAGAATTCTTTGTTGATGGCGTATTAGTTGGTCAGGCAACGTCTGCGCCTTATGCTGCGTCATGGACAGCGACTGAAGGCCAGCACGAATTCTCTACTAAGGCGTATGATGATGCAGGTGCAGTGAGCACAGCAAGTGCTGTGACGTTAACTGTGGCACCAGCACAACCTGGTAACGAAGCGCCGACAGTGGATGTTGCGCTTTCTGCGACTTCTATTGAATTGGGTGGCTCCGTCACACTGACTGCGAATGCCGTAGATGCGGATGGCACCGTTGCTAAAGTTGATTTCTATGTGGCGGGCGTCCTTGCTGGCACCGCAACAACTGCGCCATACACGCTTGATGTAACGCCTTCACAAGCTGGCTCATTAAGTGTTTATGCGAAAGCAACCGATGATGCTGGAGCAACAGCAGATTCTGCACTTGCAACGTTAACGGTAAACGGCGGCGCAGTGACATCTAATTGTCGTCCTGATGGTCTTTATCAAACAACGGGTGTAGATGTTCCTTACTGTTCTATTTATGACGAAGAAGGCCGTGAGAAAATGGGCGCCGATCACCCACGTCGTGTTATTGGTTATTTTACTAGCTGGCGCGCAGGTGAGGACCCTCAATCTACTTACCTTGTTAAAGATATTCCTTGGGAGCAACTTACTCACATCAACTACGCGTTTGTGAGCATTGGTTCTGATGGTAAAGTAAACGTTGGTGACGTTAATGACCCTAACAACCCTGCTACGGGTAAAACTTGGCCTGGCGTTGAGGTAGACCCTGCTCTTGGCTTTAAAGGTCACTTTGGTGCGCTAGCGACTTACAAGCAAAAACATGATGTTAAAACGCTAATCTCTATCGGTGGTTGGGCTGAAACGGGCGGTCACTTCGATACGAACGGCAATCGTGTAGCTGATGGTGGCTTCTACACCATGACGACGAATGCGGACGGTTCTATTAACCATGCAGGCATCGAGAAGTTCGCAACTTCAGCCGTTGAAATGATGCGTCAGTACAAGTTCGATGGTCTGGATATCGACTATGAATACCCAACATCAATGGCTGGTGCTGGTAACCCTTACGACAAAGACTTCATGGAACCACGTCGTCAGTATCTATGGGCGTCTTACCAAGAGCTGATGAAAGTATTGCGTGAGAAACTTGACGCGGCATCCGCGCAAGATGGCATTCATTATATGCTGACTATCGCAGCACCATCTTCAGGTTACCTACTGCGTGGTATGGAAACCTTCGATGTAACTAAGTACCTAGACTACGTAAACATCATGTCTTACGACTTGCATGGGGCTTGGAATGATCACGTTGGTCACAACGCAGCATTATTCGATACAGGTAAAGACTCGGAGCTAGCGCAGTGGAACGTATACGGCACTGCTGCATACGGTGGTATCGGTTACTTGAACACAGACTGGGCTTACCACTATTTCCGTGGTTCTATGCCTGCAGGTCGTATCAACATTGGTGTTCCTTACTACACCCGTGGTTGGCAAGGTGTTACTGGTGGTGAAAATGGCCTATGGGGCCGAGCCGCACTACCAAACCAAGCAGAGTGTCAACCAGGTACCGGTGAAGGGGAGAAGAACAACTGTGGTCACGGTGCTATTGGTATCGACAACATGTGGCACGATACCGACCCTAAAGGCAACGAAATGGGCGCTGGCTCTAACCCAATGTGGCATGCGAAGAACCTAGAAAATGGTATCTGGGGCTCTTACGCAGCCGCGTACGGTCTGGATCCAGTTAACGATCCTTCAGATAAGCTTGTTGGTACATATACTCGTCATTACGATAGCGTTGCTGTAGCGCCTTGGTTGTGGAACGCAGAGAAGAGCGTGTTCCTGTCTACGGAAGATAAAGCTTCTATCGAAGTGAAAGCTGATTACGTTATCGATAAAGAAATCGGCGGTATTATGTTCTGGGAACTGGCAGGCGACTACAACTGTTACGTACTGGATGCAAATGGTAATCGTACGGCAGTAGATGCAACTGAACAAGCTTGTGCAGCTGGTAATGGTGAGTACCACATGGGTAACACTATGACCAAAGCTATCTACGACAAGTTTAAGTCTGCAACACCTTACGGTAATAAAGTTGCGACGGGTCCAACACCAACAGAAGCGGTAGACATTACAGTCAGCGTTGGCGGCTTTAAGGTTGGCGACCAAAACTACCCAATTAATCCGAAGATCACGTTTACGAACAACACTGGTCAAGCGATCCCTGGTGGTACTGAATTCCAGTTTGATATCCCAGTATCAGCTCCTGATAATGCGAAAGATCAATCTGGTGGCGGTTTGAAAGTCATTGCTTCTGGACATACTCGTGCAAACAACATCGGTGGCTTAGATGGCGTAATGCACCGTGTGTCGTTCTCTCTACCTGCTTGGAAAGATTTACCTGCGGGCGGTACTTACGAGCTTGATATGGTTTACTACCTACCAATCTCTGGTCCGGCTAACTACTCAGTGATTTCTGGTGGTAAAGAGTTTGCGTTTAAGTTTGAACAGCCAGAACTGCCAATTGGCGACCTAAATGCAGGCTCGGGTGATGGTGGTACTACTGAACCAGGTACGTGTGATACGACAGGTTTAGTGACATACCCAGCTCTACCACAAACGGATTGGGCTGGTAACCCAAGCCACGCTAACCAAGGTGATAAGATCATCCACAACGGTGTGGTTTACCAAGCGAACTGGTGGACAGCGGCTGAACCGGGTACAGATGGTAGCTGGTCAACGGTATGTAACATCTAATTATTATGGATTATTTGTTATAGCCTAATGTTTACAGGCACTTAAACAAAAGCGCACGATGATTATCGTGCGCTTTTTTGTTGCGATGGTTTGTCGTTTAATCGAATTGGT
Source organism: Vibrio sp. V43_P6S15P86 (assembly GCF_009904725.1). NCBI lineage: Bacteria > Pseudomonadati > Pseudomonadota > Gammaproteobacteria > Vibrionales > Vibrionaceae > Vibrio > Vibrio sp. V43_P6S15P86. The sequence goes on along the minus strand of NZ_WXWT01000177.1, from coordinate 1,646 downwards.
AACTTTCAGGTATGACGACAATACCTTTGTCTGAGATTTTAAATCGCTTCGCATCTTCAAGTTTGTTGATGCCAATTTGAGTATGTGGCGGAATACGAACATGTTTATCAACTATGCAGTTGACCAACTGACTTCCTTCACCGACCTCTACGTCATCAAAAATGATGGAATCGACTACCGTGGCACTGTCTTGAATGCGTACGTTAGAGGAAATAATGGAATGCTGTACTGAGCCTCCAGAATTGATGACACCGGTAGCAATGATGGAGTTAATAAAAATACCTTCATTACCCGTGGCTGACGATACGGTACGAGCTGGTGGAAACTGCTGCTCGTAAGTACGAATCGCCCAATTGGATTGATATAGGTTCATTGGTGGTACTGGCTCTAGCAGATCCATATTCGCTTCATAGAAGGAATCAATGGTACCCACGTCGCGCCAGTAGCAATCCTTATCAACGCGCCCTTTACTGCCACAAAATTGATAAGCATAAACGGATTCCGTATCAATCAGCTTAGGTATGATGTCTTTTCCGAAGTCATGACTTGATGAATCGAGTTTTGAGTCGTCTTCGAGTGCTTCTTTTAAAACATCCATATCAAAGATATAAATCCCCATGGAAACGAGGCTTCTGGTTTTACTTCCTGGAAGGGTAGGTGGGCATTCTGGTTTTTCTATAAATGAAGTAACTAGCCCGTTTTCTGCGGTGCCCATTACCCCGAATGCTGAAGCATCCTCTACGGGAACATCCATACAGGCAACGGTGAGCTTAGCACCTTTCTCTTTATGCTCTTCAAGCATTGCGGCGTAGTCCATTCGATAGATATGATCGCCGGATAACACAACCACATACTTCGCGTCATTGCGCGATAGTAACCACATGTTGTGATAAATCGCATCAGCGGTTCCTTCATACCATGCACCACCTTTGCGCATTTGAGGTGGAACCGCAGTAATGTACTCGCCAAGCTCTGGATTGAATATTGACCAACCATCTCGCAAGTGTTTTTGAAGTGAATGAGATTTGTATTGGGTCAAAACAAGGATTTTACGTAAACCTGAGTGTAAACAGTTGGTTAGTGTGAAATCTATAATTCTATACTTTCCGCCAAAAGGTACTGCTGGCTTGGTTCTATCATCGGTGAGTGGGCTGAGTCTAGACCCCATCCCTCCAGCTAAAATTACGGCGAGTGCGTCTTCCATATTATTCCCTTTCCCTTTTTTGCATGCATCAAAACGGTGCTAACCAGGAGGAAGTGGTGTACAGCGCAGAGGTTTTGAAAGTGCATGTGCTGATGTGTTTACTACTGCAAACTTTAGTACAAGATTCGAGCCATAGAATATCTCTTTAAAAATCAAAGGGGTTAAAAGTTCATCGCAAGGCAATTGCACCACATTAGTGAAGTGCTAAGTAGGCCGTGCATCAAATTGGCGCAAGATTATAGGGAAGGGGAGAAAATAAGTATGGATTTACAATGTAAAGTGAGGATAAAACAGTAAGATAAAGATAATCAAGCACGCCTCTTCGTCTGTTCAAAGTGAGTGGATATAGAAATAAACCACTCACTCTTTAAACGTGCTTTCTTTATAGTCAACTATATGTTGATGTTACACTAAGAGAGACCGACGATATTTCCTTCATCAT
>NZ_WXWT01000475.1:0-5046 GCF_009904725.1 Vibrio sp. V43_P6S15P86 | reverse complement strand
CTTTTTGTATACCTAAAGTCAATAAGTATACGTGGTTCAATCTATAAAATTTTCGCCGCATAATGACGAAAGACTCATCATTTGGCAACCTTTAAGAAAAAAACACCATATTAATTTAGTTTTCAAACTTAAAAGCAGTGGATATAACCAGATCTAAATAACAGACCAGTTCTTTATCTCGATCAATTAACAATACAATTTAATAACCAACAAAACAACAATCTATACAATTAAGAAACAATAGAGAAATTCACTTAATTATTGAGCAAACATAAAACAATCATGAAGAGCAAAAAACTGAAAACTAAAGGCTTCAATTTTAAGCAATTTTGTATTGAGGGCGGCGAGAGTGGTATGCCCGTCAGCACTGATGGGGTCATGCTTGGTGCTTGGATTCAAAGCCCGAACAACGCTCAAATTCTCGATATTGGCACTGGCACCGGGTTGCTTGCCCTGATGTGTGCCCAACGCTTTACAGAAGCTCAAATAACCGCGGTCGATATTGAATTAACAGCCATTGAAGCTGCGCAAAAAAATGTGGTTCAGTCGCCTTGGTCAGCTCGTGTGAGTGTGTATCATTCCGACATACTAGACTTTACGCCGACGCATCCATTCCAACGCATCATTTGTAATCCGCCCTACTTCAACAGCGGCGAGCAATCGAAACACAGTCAACGTGCAACCGCGAGGCACACTGATACGCTACGCCACAACGCATTGCTACAACGTTGCTATCAGTTGCTTGATGAACAAGGGAAAGCTAATTTTGTGTTACCAATCACCGAAGGCGAACGGTTTATTGAACTAGCATTACACCAAGGTTGGCATCTATCGCGAGTCTGTCGTGTACAGCCATCAGAAAAGAAACTGGTACATCGACTGTTATTTGAACTGGCGAAGCAGCCTTGCGATACTCAAGAATCACATTTAATAATTCATTCGCATGACGGTTATAGTGACGATTTCGTCCAATTAACCCGCGAGTTTTATCTTAAGATGTGAAATAACATGTGATCCTTATCACCAATCACTTTATAATGTGCGACCTTTTTGTATTCTATGCTGTTGTGGCGAACCATTAACCAAGCTTTGCTTGTGGAGAACTCATTGTGATCAGAACCTTTGCTGAACTTGATCTAGACCAAAACCTACTTGAAGCCATTGAAGAGATGGGTTATGAACGCCCAACAAAAATTCAGGCAGAAGCGATTCCACAAGCGTTGGATGGTCGTGACATTCTAGCGTCAGCGCCAACAGGTACTGGTAAAACGGCAGCCTTCGTTCTGCCAGCATTGCAATACTTGCAAGACTTCCCTCGTCGCAAGCCTGGACCTGCGCGTATTTTGATCCTAACGCCGACGCGCGAATTGGCGATGCAAATCGCTGATCAAGCACGAGCTTTGGCAAAAAACACTAAACTGAACATTTTCACCATCACAGGTGGTGTTCAATACCAAGAGCACGCCGATATCCTTGCGACAACACAAGACATTGTGGTTGCAACGCCTGGCCGTTTAAAAGAATACATTGATGCAGAGCGTTTTGATTGCCGTGCGATTGAATGGTTAATTCTGGATGAAGCAGACCGTATGCTAGACATGGGTTTTGCTCCTACTGTTGATCGTCTATCTAACGAGTGCCGCTGGCGTAAACAAACCCTTCTGTTCTCAGCAACTTTAGAGGGTAAAGGCGTAGAAGGCTTTACCGCTGATCTGTTGAATGACCCAGCAGAGATTGATGCAAAATCGCCACTGCGTGAACGTAAGAAGATTGCTCAGTGGTACCACCGTGCTGATGATGCAGAACACAAGCTTGAATTACTAAAACACATTATTACTCAGCAAGCAGAACGCACCATTGTCTTCTTGAAGACACGTGAGCGTTTGGCAGAGCTACGAGCGCAGCTTGAAAGTGCACAGATTCCATGTTCTTGGATTCAAGGTGAAATGCCTCAAGATCGTCGTAACAATGCGATTTCTCGCTTCCGCGATGGTACTGTAAACGTGCTGCTCGCAACGGACGTCGCCGCACGCGGTATCGATCTTCCGGATGTGTCACACGTTATTAACTACGACATGCCACGCACGGCTGATGTTTACCTTCACCGTATTGGCCGTACGGCTCGTGCGGGTAAGAAAGGTAATGCTATCTCTATCGTAGAAGCACACGACCAACCAATGATGGATCGCGTTGCACGTTACGTGAAAGAAGACATCAAAGAGCGTTTCGTGAAAGAGATGCGTCCAAAACACAAAAAACCTGTGTTTAAGAAGAAAAAGAAAAAAGAATACAAGAAGAAACCAGCGAAAAAGAAAACCGCTAAGAAGAAATAATTTTGTTAGGGCGAAATAGCCCAAGCTAAAACATAACAAAGGGTTGGCACTGCCAACCCTTTTTCGTTTGTGTTTATTGAGATTAACGTAGACTACGTCTCAATCAGTTTTAGTTTTGCTCTTCGCGTTTAAATACTAACTCTGTTGGTGTCGATTCATCTTCAACAAAGTAGTAACCCGCCGTATCAAACTTAGTCAGATCTGCCACGCTCTCAATACGGTTTTCGATGATGTAACGCGCCATCATGCCGCGCGCTTTCTTCGCGTAGAAGCTGATGACCTTGTATTGGCCATTCTTACAATCTTTGAATACTGGCGTGATCACTTGCGCATCTAAGTTCTTTGGCTTCACCGCTTTAAAGTATTCATTTGATGCAAGGTTGATAAGGACATTATCACCTTGAGCAGAAATCGCTTCGTTAAGCTTGTCCGTAATAACATTGCCCCAAAACTGGTACAAGTTCGTACCTTTGTCGTTTGCAAGCTTGGTACCCATTTCAAGACGGTATGGCTGCATCAAATCAAGTGGTTTTAGTAAACCATAAAGACCCGATAGCATACGCAGATGACCTTGAGCATATTCGAAGTCCGCTTCAGATAAACTTTCGGCGTCTAGCCCTGTGTAAACGTCACCTTTAAATGCAAGAATGGCTTGTCGTGAGTTTTTCGTGGTAAACGTTTCACTCCACTCTTGAAATCGCCCAACATTCAAATCGGCAATCTTGTCGCTCACTTTCATTAAAGAGGCAACATCAGCAGGAGTCAGTTTGCGGCAAACATCGATAAGCTCTTTTGAGTATTCGACCAACTCAGGTTGAGTAAATTTTTCTGTCGCTAACGGAGACTCGTAATCAAGAGTCTTCGCTGGAGAAACTACGATAAGCATGACTTTCCCTTCTCTAATTCTGTTTTTTAATAGGGTACAAAAAAAGCCATGCATTGTCTGCATGGCTTTTTACATCGTACTAATAGCTTTCAACTATGAGTGATAGCTCACTTAGTCTTTTTTATCGTTGTACCAAATACCTTCTTCAAGCTGAGATTTCAGCTCAGGGAAGTCATTCGCATCAAACGTTGGTACTTTACCTTCACCAAGTTGGCGGTTGTAATCTTTTGCTAGCTTAATCACGATGCCAGATAGCAAGATGATTGCCACCAAGTTGACTATCGCCATCAGCCCCATCGAAACATCAGCAAGAGACCATACCACTGGGAGCGAAGCAAGTGCACCAAACATCACCATACCAAGAACAACAACGCGGAAAATGCTTAGACCCGCCTTGTGGTTGTGCTCTAGGAAGATTAGGTTCGTTTCTGCGTACGAGTAGTTCGCGATGATTGATGTAAATGCAAAGAAGAAGATTGCCACGGCAACAAAGATGCCCCCCCAATCACCGACTTGCGAGCTCAATGCACGCTGAGTTAGCTCGATACCCGTCACTTCTGTTGCTTGACCGACATACTCACCTGACATCAGGATGATAGCCACTGTCGCTGAACAGATAACGATCGTATCCATAAATACACCTAGCATCTGAACATAACCTTGAGATGCTGGGTGTGGTGGGTAAGGCGTTGCTGAAGCCGCCGCGTTTGGCGCAGAACCCATACCCGCTTCGTTCGAGAATAGACCGCGTTTAATACCGTTAATCATTGCCTGTGCAATCGCGTAGCCAAGACCACCAGCCGCCGCTTCTTGCAGACCAAATGCACTCTTAAAGATAAGCATTAATACATCAGGTAGCTTCTCTAGATTAGAGAACATGATGAACAGTGCTAGAGCCAAGTAAAGCAGCGCCATGATCGGAACGATCATCTCTGCGACTTTTGCGATACGCTTGATACCACCGAAAATTACAATCGCAGACAGTACTACAACCGCGATACCAACGTACAGGTCACTCCAACCAAATGCGGTGCTCATTGCATTTGCAATTGAGTTAGCTTGTACGGCGTTGAATACCAAACCAAAAGCGATGATTAGGAAAACTGAGAACAATACGCCCATCCAACGCATGCCCAGGCCTTTTTCCATGTAGTAGGCAGGACCACCACGGTAGTTGCCATCATCATCTTTGGTTTTGTATAGCTGCGCCAGAGTACTCTCTGCAAACGACGTCGCCATACCAAGCATTGCGATCAGCCACATCCAGAAGATCGCGCCAGGACCACCTGCAGTCAATGCAACTGCAACGCCCGCCATGTTACCTGTACCAACACGTGCAGCAAGACTAGTACAAAGCGCTTGGAAAGAAGAAATACCAGCTTTGTCTGCTTTACGACTGTTCTTAAGAACAGAGAACATGTGGCCGAAATGGCGGAACTGAATGAACCCTAATCGAACGGTGAAGTAAATACCAACACCAACAAGAAGATAAACCAGAATCGAACCCCAAAGGAGATCGTTCATCAAATTGATTAAGTCTGTCATGTGTACCTCAAAGTGAGTTGCGCCGGTCTATGCGTCCAAGCCATCCACCAAATTGCCTGCTAAGTGTCAAAGTGTGCTTAGCTTTTTAAGTAATGTTTATGGGCAATCTAGAATCGTAAACGTCGCTTCATGCATCCATTTTACGTACCAGCGTATTTTTTGACGGGCGGATAATGCAACCTAGGAGCGCAAAAATCAATATGCAATTATGCCAATAACATTGTTATTTTTCACTATAAAGTCACCAAAAAATAACATAAATGGAAGACTTAACACCTATAA
>NZ_WXWT01000221.1:0-5089 GCF_009904725.1 Vibrio sp. V43_P6S15P86 | reverse complement strand
GTTTTAGCTTTGTTTTTGGGTGTAATCGTTAAAAGTATTCCTATTTTTGTCGTGGTGAACGTTTGCGTTAAAAACTCATAATTTTTTGTGATCCCTAAAAAGTTCAAATTTGTAAAATTCATTAAACCTCTATCCCTCCCTATGTAATAGCATTCAAAAGTTGTCTTTTTGAGCCTTACTGATTCGAAATGACCTTACTCGCTAGAAATTGATAATTTATTTTTGATTGTAGGTTGACAGGTTTCCAGTCCAACTTTAGAATACCGCCAATTTGTCTGAAATACCTATTTATGTAGATTTTATAGGTAAAGGAAGGCATGTTTGCAGTTTGATTTATTTTTTTTGCATTTTTATTCTGGAGGTTGTCTTGGGTAAATTAGCACTGTTAGTCCTAGAAGATGGGACAGTGTTCCACGGAGTGTCCATAGGGGCAGATGGTATTTCCGTTGGTGAAGTCGTTTTTAATACCTCGATGACGGGGTATCAAGAAATCCTCACTGATCCTTCCTATTCTCAGCAAATCGTCACCCTTACTTATCCTCACATTGGCAATACCGGAACCACTTCCGAAGATGAAGAATCCTCTTCCATTCATGCACAAGGCCTTGTGATTCGCGATCTTCCTCTTATCGCTTCTAACTTCCGTAATGAACAATCCCTCTCTGATTACCTTAAGTCTCAAAATATCGTTGGCATCGCTGATATTGATACGCGAAAGCTCACTCGTATCTTGCGTGAAAAAGGTGCTCAAAACGGCTGTATTGTTGCGGGCAACAACCTAGACGAAGCTTTGGCACTAGCGAAAGCAAAAGAATTCCCAGGCTTAAAAGGAATGGACCTTGCGAAAGAAGTTACAACAAAAGAAGCGTATCAATGGAAGCAAGGTTCGTGGACGCTTGAAGGTGGACTTCCAGAGGCGAAAGATGACAGCGAGCTGCCATACCACGTTGTCGCTTACGACTTCGGCGCAAAACGCAACATCCTGCGAATGTTGGTTGACCGCGGCTGCCGCTTAACGGTTGTACCTGCAGAAACGTCAGCGGAAGAAGTGCTTGCGATGAACCCGGACGGTGTTTTCCTATCAAATGGCCCTGGTGACCCAGAACCATGTACTTACGCGATTGAAGCAACCAAAGTGTTCCTAGAAAAAGGCCTGCCAATTTTTGGTATTTGTCTAGGTCACCAAATTCTGGCGCTAGCATCAGGTGCGCAAACGGTGAAAATGAAGTTTGGTCACCACGGTGCAAACCACCCAGTAAAAGATTTAGAGCGTAACGTTGTGATGATCACTTCGCAAAACCACGGCTTTGCGGCAGATGAAGCAACATTACCGGAAAACTTACGTGCTACTCACGTATCGCTATTTGATGGCTCTTTGCAAGGTATCCACCGCACAGACAAGCCAGCATTTAGCTTCCAAGGTCACCCAGAAGCGAGCCCAGGTCCACATGACGCGGCACCGCTATTTGACCACTTTATCGAACTAATCAAAAAACACAGCGCTTAATTCGGAGTAGTAGATAATGCCAAAACGTACTGACATTCAAAGTATTCTAATTCTTGGTGCTGGTCCGATTGTTATCGGTCAGGCATGTGAGTTTGACTACTCTGGCGCACAAGCGTGTAAAGCTCTTCGCGAAGAAGGCTACCGAGTTATCCTGGTTAACTCTAACCCAGCAACCATCATGACTGACCCAGAGATGGCAGATGCGACTTACATTGAGCCGATTCAGTGGGAAGTTGTACGCAAGATCATCGAGAAAGAACGTCCTGATGCAGTTCTGCCAACTATGGGTGGTCAGACAGCACTTAACTGTGCGTTAGATTTAGAGAAGCACGGCGTTCTCGCAGAGTTTGGCGTAGAGATGATTGGTGCAACGGCTGATGCAATCGACAAAGCGGAAGACCGTTCTCGTTTTGATAAAGCGATGAAGTCTATCGGCCTTGAGTGTCCTCGCGCAGATACAGCGAAGAGCATGGAAGAAGCTTACAAAGTTTTAGATATGGTTGGCTTCCCTTGTATCATTCGTCCATCGTTCACCATGGGTGGCACTGGTGGTGGTATTGCGTACAACAAAGAAGAGTTCGAAGAAATCTGTCGTCGCGGTCTGGACTTATCTCCGACCAACGAACTTCTTATCGATGAGTCACTCATCGGTTGGAAAGAGTACGAAATGGAAGTCGTTCGTGACAAAGCGGACAACTGTATCATCGTATGTTCAATCGAGAACTTTGACCCAATGGGCATCCATACGGGTGACTCAATCACGGTTGCTCCAGCACAAACACTGACTGACAAAGAATACCAGCTTATGCGTAATGCATCGCTAGCCGTTCTACGTGAGATTGGTGTTGAAACAGGTGGTTCAAACGTACAGTTTGGTATCAACCCGAAAGATGGTCGTATGGTCATCATCGAGATGAACCCGCGTGTATCTCGCTCTTCTGCGCTAGCATCAAAAGCAACAGGCTTCCCAATCGCGAAAATTGCCGCGAAGCTGGCAGTTGGCTTTACTCTGGACGAATTACAAAACGACATCACGGGCGGTGCAACACCAGCATCATTCGAACCAACTATCGACTACGTAGTAACTAAGATTCCTCGCTTTAACTTCGAGAAATTTGCTGGCGCAAACGACCGTCTGACGACTCAGATGAAATCGGTTGGTGAGGTAATGGCAATTGGTCGTAACCAACAAGAATCTCTTCACAAAGCACTGCGTGGCCTAGAAGTTGGCGCAACTGGTTTTGACGAGATGGTCGATTTAGAAGCACCAGATGCACTGACTAAGATTCGTCACGAACTTAAAGAAGCAGGCGCTGAGCGTATCTGGTACATCGCCGATGCATTCCGAGCTGGCATGTCAGTTGACGGCGTGTTCAACTTGACTCAAATCGACCGTTGGTTCCTGGTTCAAATCGAAGAAATCGTAAAACTCGAAGAGCAAGTCAAGGCGGGCGGCTACGCAGGTTTGACCAAAGAAGTTCTTCGCCAGATGAAACGTAAAGGCTTCTCTGATGCGCGCTTGTCTAAACTGCTAGGTGTCGCTGAAAGTGAAATTCGCCGTGCTCGTGAGCAGTTTGATATTCACCCGGTTTACAAACGTGTGGATACGTGTGCCGCAGAGTTTTCTTCTGACACGGCTTACATGTACTCATCTTACGATGAAGAGTGTGAAGCCAACCCAACAGACAAAGACAAGATCATGGTTCTTGGTGGTGGTCCAAACCGTATCGGCCAAGGCATTGAATTTGATTACTGTTGTGTACACGCATCACTTGCGCTGCGTGAAGACGGTTACGAAACCATTATGGTTAACTGTAACCCAGAAACGGTATCTACTGACTATGATACGTCTGATCGTCTGTACTTCGAACCAGTAACTCTGGAAGATGTACTGTCTATCGCTCGCGTTGAAAAACCAAAAGGTGTGATTGTTCAGTACGGTGGTCAAACGCCACTTAAACTGGCTCGTGCTCTAGAAGCGGCCGGTGTTCCAATCATTGGTACGAGCCCAGATGCTATCGACCGTGCGGAAGACCGTGAACGCTTCCAAGCCGCTGTTGACCGTTTAGGTCTACTTCAGCCAGAAAACGCGACAGTAACAACGATGGAGCAAGCGGTTGAGAAGTCGAAAGAAATTGGCTTCCCATTAGTTGTTCGTCCATCTTATGTACTCGGTGGTCGTGCGATGGAAATCGTATACGACGAGCAAGACCTGCGTCGCTACTTCAATGAAGCAGTAAGCGTATCGAACGAGTCTCCAGTTCTACTAGACCGTTTCTTGGATGATGCAACCGAAGTTGATATTGATGCTATCTGTGACGGTGAACGCGTCGTTATCGGCGGTATCATGGAACACATCGAACAAGCCGGTGTTCACTCTGGTGACTCTGCATGTTCACTGCCTGCATACACGCTAAGTCAGGAAATTCAAGACAAGATGCGTGAGCAAGTTGAGAAGCTGGCGTTCGAACTCGGTGTACGCGGTTTGATGAACACGCAGTTTGCTGTGAAAGACAACGACGTTTACCTAATCGAAGTGAACCCTCGTGCTGCTCGTACGGTACCATTCGTATCGAAAGCGACAGGTGCACCTCTAGCGAAAATCGCTGCACGTGTAATGGCGGGTCAATCTCTAGAGTCACAAGGCTTTACTAAAGAGATTATCCCTCCTTACTACTCAGTGAAAGAAGTGGTTCTGCCGTTCAACAAATTCCCTGGCGTTGACCCGCTATTGGGCCCAGAAATGCGCTCAACAGGTGAAGTAATGGGCGTTGGCGCAACATTCGCAGAAGCTTACGCGAAAGCAGAGCTAGGTTGTGGTGCGGTTTACCCTGAAGGTGGTCGTGCGCTACTGTCAGTACGTGAAGGCGATAAAGAGCGTGTTGTTGACCTGGCTTCTAAGCTAGTGAAACTGGGTTACCAGTTGGATGCGACACATGGTACTGCTGTGATTCTGGGCGAAGCGGGTATCAACCCACGTTTGGTAAACAAAGTACACGAAGGTCGTCCACACATTCTTGACCGCATCAAGAACAACGAATACACCTACATCGTAAACACGGCAGCTGGTCGTCAAGCGATTGAAGATTCGAAAGTTCTACGTCGCGGCGCACTGGCAGAGAAAGTGAACTACACAACGACACTGAACGCAGCGTTCGCTACATGTATGTCTCACACTGCAGATGCAAAAGCGTCAGTAACTTCGGTTCAAGAGCTACACGCTAAAGTGAAAGCTAGTCTAGACGCGTAACAGATAAAAATCAGTAAGCTCGTTAATCAGGGCTTACATGACAACCTCATTGCCCGCTTATTTGAGCGGGCTTTTTTATATTGAGGTTTTTCTAAAATGAAGAGCATTAAAGTGTGCTAGGAACGATTGGTATGCTTTGCTTTTGAAGATCATCAAGCTAATTATGGCAAGCAATATTCCCAAAGATGAAGAAATAGTACTACCACTTGCTACAACAGAGTTGACGCTGTAGGCCTGAGGGATTAAGCCGATCATAATTCTTTAAACAGATAGGTAATTAGCAAAAGTTAAAATAAGCAGTGTTGAGCTTAAAAACATACTAACTATGGAGC
>NZ_WXWT01000250.1:0-5092 GCF_009904725.1 Vibrio sp. V43_P6S15P86 | reverse complement strand
CCATATATTTTTGATCTAATGGAATCGAAACAACTTAAACATTTTCTGGCGGTCGCTGAACATGGAAATATTACCCATGCGGCGAAAGCCCTGCATATTGCCCAGCCCGCATTAAGCATTTCTATCAAAAAGTTTGAGCAGTCTTTGGGTGTTACCCTATTTCGCCGTGATGATAAAAAAATCAGCTTAACGAAAGAGGGCGAAACGCTACTTGTACATGCCAAGCGGGTGATTCAACAGTTGCACGACGCGCAGCTCGCGATTGATGAGTTGAAAGGTTTAGCGAAAGGCGAAGTAAGGCTCGGAACGCCATCAATGATGGGCAGTTATTTCTTTCCACGAATTGTGATGGCGTTTAAAAGCCAGTTCCCGGAGTTAAAATTGACCTTGGTCGAAGCTGGGACTCAATCGATTCGTCGTATGCTGCTCAATGGTCAACTCGATATCGGTGTGATCAGTTGTGATAACGTGCCTGATGACCTAGAAACTGACCATTTGTTTACTAGCCAAATGGTCGCCGTTGTTTCACCTGAGCATGAGTTAGCCCAGCGAGAATCTCTTACTTTTGATGAGTTCTTTGAACACGATTTGGTTATGTTTCAGCATGGCTATTTTCACCGTGAATTTTTGGATCAGGTGAGTGAGGAGCATGGGTTTACCATGAAGTCATCATTCGAAACCAACTTACTGCCTTTGATTTTGAGTATTGTGAAACAAGAGTTTGCGATTACCGCGTTACTGGAATTGGTGACCCAACATGAGTCAGGCGTTGTTGGCGTGCCGTTTGAACCACCAGTGACGCTGGATCTGGCACTTGCTTGGCGCAAGCAGGGGTATTTATCAATAGCAGATCGAACGTTTATCGACTTTATTAAGCGCTACGTTTAAACGCAGCGCAGATTCATTGTTCGAGCACTAGTCGCCTTTGTACATCTTCTCGAAGTTCTTTGGGTTCCAGCCAATCATTACCCGATCACCAATTTTTAAAACTGGCACTGAACGAGCACCAAGCGCATCAAGTTCTTTGCGACCGCGTTGCATCTTAGCATTGCACAAACGATAGTTAATATTTTTCGAATCCAGATAACGTTGAGCATCTTTGCAGTGAGGGCATTTGTCTTTGACGTAAAGGACGACACGTTTCATTGAGTTTCTCTCCATTATCATTGGGAGGCGAAGTTTAACGACCTTTCACCATAAATGAAAGGCGAAAGCTAAGGTGAAACTGTCCTTTATCTCAGGTATATTGAGCGCCTTTATTTTGTCATAACAGACGTTAATTCTATGCATCCGTCACTTCGATACATTCAAGGCTACCCACAAAACATCGTAGAGCAGGTGAGCTCATTGATAGCGAGTGGCAAGTTTGTTCCTTGGTTCGAAAAGCGTTATCCCGATAGGCACCAAATCAAAAGCGAAAGGGCGCTCTATGAGTACGCCATGGCAATCAAAAACCGCTACATGAAGAAAGCCGCGCCAATCAGTAAAGTTGTCTACGATAAGAAAATTCACGCGGTAAACAACGCGCTTGGTTTGCACAGTGTAATCAGTAGAAACCATGGCGGTAAGCTGAAGTCGAAAAACGAGATTCGCATTGCCAATGTATTTAAGGATGCGCCCGAGCCACTATTAAGAATGCTGGTGGTACATGAGTTGGCGCATACTCGTGAGAAAAACCACGACAAGGCGTTCTATCAGCTATGTTGCTACATGGAGCCTGAGTATCACCAACTCGAATTTGATGCTCGTTTGTTTATGATTTACCTCGATTTAAAAGCGAATTTGAATGAAGAACAATAATCACAACGCGAAGCAAGCAAAGCCAAAGACTTCAAAGGCGGCTCAGAATAAAGACGCGAATAAAGCCAAGCCGAAGCGTGTTAAAGACAAAGTTGCGCGCAAATCCCCGCAGCCTGCAGGAAAGAGCGAAGTCGAGTTCATAAAAATAGCGAAGAATGGTTTGCATGAGCGTAATGTTCATCGAGGTCGTTACGATTTTAAAAAACTCGTGGAAAGTGAACCTCAGTTAAAGCCATTCGTTATCAAAAATCCGAAAGGGGAAGACTCCATAAACTTCTCTGATCCTAACGCTGTTAAAATGCTCAATAAAGCATTGCTTGCTGCGTATTATGGTATCGAGTTCTGGGACATTCCCGACACCTACCTTTGCCCACCGATTCCGGGCCGAGCTGATTACATTCACCGAGTGGCAGAACTACTTGATGGTGAAGTAAAAGGTCAGTACGCGCACCAAAAAGTGAAAGCGTTGGACATTGGCGTGGGAGCAAACTGTATTTATCCGATTGTTGGTGTAACAAAATACGGTTGGCACTATACGGGCAGCGATGTCGATCCAAAATCCATCCAATCGGCTCAAACGATCGTAGAGCACAATCGTGCTTTGACGGGAAAAATTGCACTGGTACAGCAACACAATGATGCCAATATTTATCTAGGTATCATTCAACCGAATGATCGTTATGATGTGACGACATGTAATCCGCCATTCCACCGTTCGGCGGAAGATGCCGCTATGGGCAGCCAGCGTAAAATCGATAATCTAAAAGCAAACCAGCGTAAGAAAGGACTAAAACCTCAAACCACACAAGTAAAGACAAGTAAGCCGGCGTTGAATTTTGGCGGTCAAAACGCTGAATTGTGGTGTGAAGGTGGAGAAGCGGCGTTTATCCGAAAAATGGCGAATGAAAGCCAAGCTTTTGCCGCGCAGGTCTTGTGGTTTACAACACTCATATCCAAAAAAGACAACGTTCGCCCGATGCGCAAGCAGCTTGAAAAATTGGGTGTGAAAGCCATTCGTGTGGTTGAAATGAGTCAAGGACAGAAAGTGAGCCGCTTTGTAGCTTGGTCATACATGGATAAACAACAGCGTAAAGCATGGATGGAATTAAAGTAACGTTGACCGTTTCACACTGAGCAATAAAGTAGAAAGCCCGCTGATATCAGCGGGCTTCTCTTTTGGAGAGTTCTAAAACTTAATGATGGGCTCACAATCTAGTGAACTGAGAGAGACAAAAGTATCTGTTTTGGCATAGTACAAGCCACAGGTTTCACCTCTTATCTGCAACGTATATTGGTCTGGAAGATCCGTATAGCTGCCATTCAACAGTTGATTGTTGTTCCCTTTTACTCGCCCTTTTTCAATCAACAAATGCGGTGAAGATTCAAATACGTTATTTGCGATTCTAGGTGCAGGTGTCCCTTGGATTTCTGCGATCGCGTTTTGAATTTCTATGACTGTTTCCGGAGAGTTCTTTTTACTCAATGCTTCAACGGGTTCTTGTGACATAGCTTGACATCCTATCAAAGAAATCGAAGTCCCTAGGAAAAGCGCAACCCGAATCAGCATTCGTAAAAAGTTAGTTGATCTCAACATGAATTGCCTCTGTTCGTAGCGGAGAGCGAAGATCGCTTAGCTCCGGAGATGAAATGTTACGCGGCATGGCGTTGAAACTTGAAGGGGATGCTGGCGGACAGGTTCCTGTTTCCATGTAGTTTAGCGCCGCAGAAAGCATACCTTCAGACGGATCGCCTAATGGTTTTGTTAGGTCGTCATTGACCCAGCAACCTTCCACTCTATTGTTTAAGCCTAGCTCGGTATTGATTTGGCTCTTTGGAGTAGGAATAAAACCATCAGCGAAGTCGCCAAATTTTTTCTCGTTCGCCGACTTGAACTGAATAGTGTAGTACATAGTGCCGCAGTTTTGTTCTGGTGAGAACCCATACGGTTTACCTGTGGTTGTTGAGCCTATTTGGATAACCTCCACATCAATGCCGCGCAAAGCGTTGATTAGCAGTTCACTAGAGGAAGCCGTGCCTCCTGAAGTAAGCACATATACGCGCTTTTTGTTCAGTGTCGGAAGCACTTGGTCCGAATATTTCTGTGCTGCCCAGTCTATTGCTAGATTCGTAAAGCGATAGATGTTATCCCCATCTTTAATGGTACGCATCACTTTGTCATTATGAATCAACTCACTGAAGACTCGGTTCTGACCAGCACCGCTTAGCATGTAGCCTACTTGCGAGGACTGAAGGACTAAGCCACCGCCGTTGTAACGTAAATCAACGACGATCTCGTCAATATTCTCTGCTGAGAGCGTACTAAACGCCTCAATAAGCGGGGCTTGAGCGCTTGGTTCAAAGGAGTTGTATTGCAGATAGCCGATCCGCTTACCATTGTGTGTAATCACTTTGGCATTTTTAACTGGAGAGGTCATGACATCAGAGGCGGTAAGCGTCACGGTTTTCTCTAGACCGTCGACACTCTCAAATGTGAAGGTGTAATCTTTATTGATGTCAGGGTTAAACAGCGTTTTATTAATAAAATCAATGTCGGACTGACTACCGGTGTTAACCACATCAATATTATTGATTTTCAGAAGCTTATCACCACGAGCAATGCCGCTTCTATCAGCTAGAGAGGCTTCTTCAGTGTAGGAAATACGAACGTCTCGAGGTTGTACGCCACGTAGGAATGCCCAGTTGAAACCAAATCCAGCAACTAAACCGGATTGCGATGATTTCATATCATCTTCATAAGGGACGGTAAAATGGAAGCGATCTTTCGGTTTACCCGTCGCGGTAGTAGCAGGGGTGACCAGCGTATTGAAGTAATCAGTAACAGTTTTGTAGTTTGCTGGGTTACTATCAGGAACCTCGTCATACCATAGATACGTTTCGTTAGTAAAAGCTCTTAAAAAGAGTTTTTCGTGTAATGCAGAGCCCAATTTATCTGGATAGGAGGCATAGTTGTCATATGGGTCCAGTCCGACGCGGGGCGTTTCACATTGGTTGATAAACGTTTTCGACGGTTGGCTAAAATCATGAACTTTCCACGTTGGACCGTTTGCACTGCTAGTGGACGGAGTAGGTGATGAGCTATCCCCGCCACCACCGCCACAGCCTTGTAATAATGCGAGAGTGACTGCCGTTGCTAAAGAATACTTAAATTTCACTTTTCTATGTCCTTATAAATAATAGAATTATAATTATCTGGTTTGCTTTTGTTTTTATTAGCTAGGTGAATGTATTAACTTAATTTGTTCGTCTGCAAATTTATAGTTAAATAGTGTGA
>NZ_WXWT01000310.1:0-5095 GCF_009904725.1 Vibrio sp. V43_P6S15P86 | reverse complement strand
GCATCGGTGTTCCTTAAATTCTTATTTAATTCTGATGATTAATCTCTAGTCATAAAAAACGGTTGTCTGGGTTGTGCTCATCATCTAAGTGACATAACCCGGCGCAATTGCGAGGTTTTGAACCCCATACAGCGCGGCACGATTGTTTAACGCAAGCTGACATTGGCTGGTTGATAAACACGCGGTCTCGGAACAATCGACGTTCCAAAGCCTGAGCAAATACCCCGCAGTTGCAGCTCTAATCTCAACCTTCATCATGCCCCCCGTCATGCCATAATCCAGCTCAATCGCTTCACTGTGCTCTATGCGTGGGTGCGGCACTAACTCCAATTCAACAAAGCGGTTCCATTGCCTGTCCTGAGTTTCGAGCTCCGCTTCAGATAATGTAGAGTCTTCAAGCACAACCGCTGCTTTAATTCGGGTCAATACAAAGTCACGGAACCCATTTGGCGCTCCGCTTGGGCCATGCTTGCGGTCAAAACCACGAACGTGCCAACGCAGGCCATTGTCCACCAGTGTATGCGGCACGATTTCACGGGTTGTTTCACCGCTCGATAACGACACATAGGTGATGCTCAAGGCTTTGCCTTTGTGGATGGCCTCGGTGACCTTTGCCACTATAGATAGGCTTGGCTTGTTAAGGTGATAAGGCGCTTCACAAGCAAGGGGGGGTTTTACCTTGCCAGTAAAGCCATCGCCGTACCCTTGGCTAATGGTTGCCAGCGTTCTCACAACGTCATAGTCGAACAATGGCTCAAAAGCTTCACCACGTTTATGCAACTTGAGCTTTTGGTCATACTCAATGTTGCCTGGCGCAAGCTCTCGGTATAGGGTGAAGTCTTTCGTTGCTTGTGCGGCGGCTATGCTGAAGCGATCGACTAAATCCGCCCGTACCGCTTCTCCCTTAAACAATAAGGTGAAATCGATGTGGGCAATGCGATCTCTGGTTGCTTGCGGTAACTTTTCTAAAAGTTGCCGGGCCTTACCGCTTATTACTTCGTTTTTTATCTTCGTCATGAAACCTTCAACATCTAAAGCCTATTCAGAGTAAGTGTATCAAGTTGGACCAATTGTAAGGTAAGTCTCTGATAGCTTCTGTGAAAAACGAAGCAAAAAAAGACATAGCCTAACTAAATTTATTAGGTCATATCATATCACGAGCAAGCGACTGTTAATAGGGGACATTTAGGAGTACCAAATTTATTCGTTGTTGTGTGAGCAAGAGCTTTGGATTGAAATAGAGGGGATGACAGGCTAGTTTCCCAGCCTATCTATTATTACTGTATGTTTTGCTTACGCCAGTTTTGTATAGCTTTGGCTATCCGACCTATAACAGCATCTTCCTGCCACTCATCCCAAAAATCTACCGTGCCGCTATTTGGTTTTTGAATTGGTTCATCAATTCTAATTCGACTTGGTAGTAAGCTTGCATCCCCAACTACTAAAGCTTCACCAGTATCCAGTGTAGGTAAAATATCACTAAATCCACCTAGGCTATCCGGCAAAAGTCTTTTGACGACCGATTGGTCGTCAGCATTGGTCAATCGCATAGAGGCTTTGTTTCCTAATTCGAGTTCAATTAAAAACGCGCCTAACATGGCTAATTGTTAGGCGATAATCATTGTTTCAGGCATACCTAGCCCTGTGAGCTTGTTTAACGCTTTTATCATGGCGTAAGTCGCCAACTTGGGCATTGTAATTTCTTAAGCTTAGCGTCCCACCGAGCAGTTTCTTCACACGGAACATTGCCGTCTCTGAGAACGAACGTTTGTGGTAGCCATACTTCTTTTTCCAATGCTTATTTGAACCATATAGCTTCTGGCAACCGACTGCTAAATTGCGAGGATGACCTTGCTCCCAGAAGGCTGCGCCTTCCCTTGGTGGAATGAGCGGTGCGGCTCGTTTGGTGCGAATGGCTTCATAGCATAAACTTGTGTCATAAGCACCATCACCAGATATCTCTACGATTCTTCGGTGAGTCTGTTTGAGCAAATTAGGGAGCGCTTCACCGTCGCTCACATTCGATAAACTTAACTCAGAGGCAATGATTTCATGCGTATATGTATCGACCGCTAAATGTAATTTTCGCCAAACACGGTGCTTCCCGTCAGTGCCATGCTTTTTGACCTTCCACTCGCCCTCACCGTAGACCTTTAGCCCAGTTGCATCAATTGCTAAATGCTGGATTGTTCCTTTAGTTTTTGTCTTGAACGCAACGTTGACCGTTTTAGCTCGCTTGCTAATGCATGAATAACGAGGACATGACAATGGTAGTTGAGCGAGCTTAAAAATAGAGTTAATGAACCCTTGAAGACCTCTCAACGGCAGTGAAAATACACGCTTAACCATAAGAGCCGTCGTAATCGCTAAGTCACTAAACAAGCGAGGTCTTTCAGGGTTTCCCTGCTTGATTTGCTTCCATAGCTGAACGGTCTCTTCATCAATCCAAAATGTCAGTGAACCGCGATTGATTAAAGTTTGGTTATAGTGTTTCCAATTGGTTGTTTTGTAGCGAGGCTTGGCCATTGCTCTAAGTATTTGAGTGAACCTAGCGGATCAGATCATAGGTTGATGATTTAGTTCCCTGATTTAGGAAACAAAGCCCCCAATGACGCGAAGTTGCTCATGATTCCATCGCAATAGTCGTTTGCTCTGGTATCTGGTAATTGACGGACTGTATCAAGAAGCTTGTCACGCTTTCGCTTTGAAAAGATTTGTCCACCAGTGATCAACACGCATACTTGAAAGAGTTTTTTTCGTTATCTCGATCCCGACAACTTTAATAGACATGATGGTTACTCCTGCTCTCACTGGTTGAACCATTAGTTTGGTACAACGTTGCTAGAAGGGAGGTGCATCCATCACATCAAAGCCATGTTGCGACCACAAGCTTGTTCCTTAGTCTTCAGATTACTTAGTGTATTCCAAAGTTCAGAATGACCTATTTGAGGAAATCCAAACTAAAAGATTTTGAAGACTTATTGCACATGACCTACTCCCCATAATCTAGTCCTTCCTTACCTCTGTAACCTGATTCCTTTTCTATTATTCTTACGATGTATAACTGCCCAGCACAGCAAAGATAGCCCAACGATTAAGAATGGAACACTAAGCAGTTGTCCCATAGAAAAAATAAAATCATTTGTATAGACAGCTTGTTTTTCTTTGACAAACTCAATAGAGAACCTTGCGCTAAACGTTAGAAATAAAAACAATCCCAAAATCGTACCAGGTAAGCGTGAGATGCTTGTTCTTCGGTATGTTAACCAAAGCAGTATAAATATTGCTAAATAGCAAATTGCTTCGTATAGCTGTGCTGGATGTCTTGGTATATTATCGACTCGTTGAAATATAACAGCCCAAGGTAAGTTTGTCTGGGTACCAATAATCTCTGAATTTATGAAGTTTGCGAGCCTAACAAAAATGGCAAAAATAGCTGTACAGATAGCGAGCCTGTCTAGCAACCATAATCTACCAATCTTATTACGTTTTGCGTGATATAAGACAGCAACAAGTACGCCTAAACCACCACCATGGCTTGCAAGACCACCTTCCCAAATCGCTAATATTCTCAGTGGATGCTCTAGATAGTAATTAGGATCATAAAACAAGCAATGCCCCAACCTCGCACCGATAATAATACCGAGAATAGAATTAACCAATAACGAGTCAAGCACCACTAATGAGGATTTTTCAATGATAAAAATGCGCTTCATCACTTGAAATCCCGACATTAATCCAAGAGCAAACAGTACTCCGTACCAATGAACCGCTAGAGGACCAAGCGCAATTAACACAGGATCGATATTCAATTCCATATTCTTTATGCTCTCCAAAATTCAAAAAGCTTTTAACAGCGTGTCTCTAGCCGAAAAATTGAACCAGTCATATATTCAACCATTGGGAATGGTGCGTCAATTGATGAAAAGAAAAACATGTCTAAAACCTAAGATTAAGTGAGAATAGATCTCACGTGAGTTTGTTTAAGATAGACTCATGAGATCTCAAGCTTGATCATGTTTACTCAACCACCTACGCCTTTACACTTTGCTTTACTGCTCAATACGAAACTACAGCTTTAGAATAGGTTTTCGAGAATTCTCGCAGTACCAGCTAGTGAACGAAGACGTTCCGATGAAATATCGTAGCTCAAGCCATGGGCCGATAGCCCATGTTGTTGTAGATGCCACTGACCTTAAAATTTTTAGTAAAGTATCGCTATAAGTATCAGTCCTAAGCTGAACCTGCTTGATTAAGATACTCAAGTAGATGAAACGATGGTCGGAGTGAAACCGATGAACAAAGTATTAAGACTCGATATACCTGCCCGTCAACAAACCGCCTAACTGAAGGAAAGCCTAGGTATAACTGCGTCTTGAGCAATAACTTGATCAATATCACCTAATGTAGATGGTGAGTAGAAGTATCCATACCATTAATCCCTCCTTAGACTCCACCCCTAGAGAGAAAAATGAGAGAAAAATATTCCAATAAAAAGTAAGCCAGTCAGCTTAACTGACTGGCACACTAGCCGATGATGCTAGCTTTCTAAATTTCATCTATAAGTTGTTATTAACCATTCATCTGTATAACGAAGTAGGTAAAGATAACCTAATATAGTTCGTTAACTCTTTTACGTAACCGTTCATCATTGTGTATGGCATTTGCTATTTGATTGTAACGTTCAACAGATAACTCCGTTTTTTCAACTACTTTAATCATCTCTTCACTTGCCTGTTGCTGAATAATAAGTGCAGTTTCTTCATCCACATCGCCATTTAATCTTTCTATTGCTTCTGTACGAATAGCATCAACAGTTTTACTTGCTGTAACAAAATTACGTAGCTCAGTATCCGTCACATTAAAACTCGGTTGTGCTTTCTGCGCTGATGTAGCCGTTGGTGGTGTTTGATTTTCTGCTAAAGCAGGTGATAGGAAAGTGGTCATTCCGAATGATGCCACCAATAGCGCGAGTGATAGTTTTCGCATAGTAATAATCTCCTAAAAAGAATGAAATCACTCCCTATAAAGCAATATATATACCAACAAGCTAACAATAATATAAGCAACTGATTATAAAAGACTATTTTTTATT
>NZ_WXWT01000389.1:0-5102 GCF_009904725.1 Vibrio sp. V43_P6S15P86 | reverse complement strand
GAGCAAAGCCCGCATACATCCTTTTAATAACTGAACCTCGCATAAGTGAGCTTCCTCTCCCAAAATAGACAAGCTACCCAAGAATTTTGAGCTTACTTGGGTATAAAAATAATAATTGTCTTAAAAAAGTAACAAAATTCATTGGATTGTATTGAGTTTGTGACGCGCATTTTATGACGCACACGACAAAAAAAGCTTCGTTAATTAGCGTTTGATTAATAATGTTAAGTGAACACTGTTTTTATTGAGCTCCGCTTTTGGTTGGCGCATACTAATTGGGGTCTAATTACCTTTATAAAATGGAGTCCTCATGGCGGAAGAAACGATCTTTAGTAAAATTATTCGTAAGGAAATCCCTGCCGATATTCTTTATCAAGATGAGTTGGTGACTGCGTTTCGCGATATTAACCCGCGCACACCGAGCCATATTCTCATTATTCCGAATAAATTGATCCCAACAACGAATGATGTTGAAGCTGAAGATGAAGCAATGATGGGGCGTTTGTTCACTGTTGCTAAAAAACTGGCGAAAGAGGAAGGCATTGCGGAAGACGGTTATCGCCTGATCGTTAATTGTAACCCGCACGGTGGCCAAGAGGTTTACCATATTCACATGCACCTATTAGGCGGTCGTCCTCTAGGTCCAATGGTATTGAGCTAAGCTTTAAAAAGTGGGTGGCGCAGTTCACCCACTTCTTTTTCCTGTCGAATGACACATTTGTGGAGATAAATGTGAAACTAGGTGTAAAGCTGTTAGGGCTGATGAGCTGGGCTTTAATGGCCTCTGGCTGCGCGAATTTGTCTGCGGGCAATCTGTTTAGTCACTACAGCAACCAGAATCAAGAAGTTTATCAAGCCGTTGTTGCAGGGGAATATGCGAAAGCGAAACAACTTCAATCGAGCGAAGTGGGTGGTGAGATACTTGGCAACTTTGAAAAGGGCCGTATTTCTTTTCTTGCTGAAGATTACCCGACAAGTTTGAAAGCGCTGGAAAATGGTTATCGTGCCGTTCGTGTTCAGCAAGATCGCGCGACTATTTCTGTGTCAGAAACGGCAACGAGCGTCGGCTCTCTCGCAGTGAACGACAATCTCCAAGATTATCATCCCGCCGATTATGAACTTGGCTTTCTGCACCTTTATCTCGGGCTAAACTATTTACAGAAAAACGATTTGGAAGGGGCACTTGTTGAAGTGCGTCGAGCCAATCAAGTTCAGGAAGCGGCAAGAAAGGCGCGTGAAAAAGAACTAAAAGCAGCAGAAAAAGACCTGAAAAAGCAAGGCATGTCTGCCAATTTAGGCAGTGTGTTGGCGAGCTACCCTGATGCTGGTAAAAAACTAAGCGCAGTACAAAACGGCTATTTGTTCTATCTTTCTGGCTTGTTATATGAAGCGTCACGAGATTTAAACAGTGCTTATGTTGATTACCGACGAGCACTCGCTGTGATGCCAGACAACAAACAAGTTGTTGAAAGCACGTTGTACGCCGCTAAGAAACTAGGCATGCGTGAAGACTTACGCATGCTAGAGAAACGGTATGGTAAAGCACCTTCTGGGTTAACTCAGTCTCAAGGTCGAGTCATCGTTATTGATGAACAAGGCGTTGTGGAGGCTTTGAAAGGTTGGCGTATTGATCTACCGATTTACGACAGTCGCGATAATGGGGCCATTTATTCGTTGGCGCTTCCTTATTATCCGAATCGGGGTGCTCAACGTTTTAGCGATGTGGTTTTAAATGGTCAGGTATTGCCTTCTAGCACGCTGACTGATGTTAATGCGATGGCACAAAACGATCTTAATGAACGTCTGACTACAATGGTGATCCGTCAAGCTCTTCGCGTTTGGGCAAAAGATCGAATCCGAAAAGAGGCGGCGAAAAAAGGCGATGATGTGGGTAACATACTTTTCAATGTATGGAACACATTGACCGAGCAGCCGGATACGAGAAGTTGGCAAACATTACCAGCGCAAGTGAAAACGGCATCAAAAGTCGTGAAACCGGGAACACAAAGTTTAAACTTGGGTGATCAAACCTATCAGTTTGAAGTGCCTGCACAGCAGACTACATTGGTATGGGTATCTCGTCAGGGAACACACTCAACCGTGTGGCATAAACAGCTAGGGAGACTGTAATGAAAGCATGGCTTATTTGTTTAGCAATGGCTATTGGTTTAGTTGGATGCGCCGAAAACACGGCTGGTATTCGAATTGATGGTCAAACGCAA
This sequence comes from Vibrio sp. V43_P6S15P86, assembly GCF_009904725.1. NCBI lineage: Bacteria > Pseudomonadati > Pseudomonadota > Gammaproteobacteria > Vibrionales > Vibrionaceae > Vibrio > Vibrio sp. V43_P6S15P86. Next base: position 2,880 of record NZ_WXWT01000389.1, on the reverse strand, counting down.
AAAGTATTTTTTAATGATAACGTTTTGGGTAGTCGCTTATTAGTTGACAACATCACCACCACTTACGTTGATGATCGTCCACGTGGAGTGGTGCAACTAAGCAGCAACTATAAAGGTGACCAGCACATTCTTTACCGCTTCTATTGGTATGACAATAATGGTTTAGAAGTGAATACCAAGCCAGGCCCATGGCGCAAAATGATTGTGCGAGGGTTTGAGCAAGTCACATTATCTGAAGTTACTGTGAATCCAAATGGCACTAAATTCCGTGTTCAAATTAGAGAAGCACAAGACAATTAATCTTAACGGCTTTGCCGAAGCTGCCGCGTTAACGATGCGCTGGTATTGAAAAACTAAGGAACTCTCATGAAAAAAAGTATTATTGCTCTTTTAGGTCTTGCCGTCATTTTGGGTGGCTGTTCTAACAAAGTCTCTTACGGCGATGCGCAAGCAACAGAGACCACAACTATCGATTTTGGCTCAACAGATTTACAAAAAATCGCGGCTGAAATGGTGGATAGCATGATGATGTCGGGTTCTGTAGCAGCAATTACTCGTGATCAACGTCCTATCGTTTTTGTTGAGCGAATTAAGAACAAGACCAGTGAACACATTGACACTGAATCCATTACCGACACTATTTCTACTAAGATGCTGAACTCTGGTAAGTTCCGCTTTGTTGATATGGACCGTGTTGAGTCTGTGCGTGAACAGCTTAACTTCCAAAACACGGATGAGCTGGTTAACCAAAGCACAGCGATCCAATTTGGTAAAATGGTGGGTGCGCAATACATGCTTTACGGTAACCTATCTAGCATCGTCAAAAATGCAGGTAGCGATAAAGATGTATACTACAAGATGACCATGCGCCTAATGGACCTAGAAACAGGTTTGATTGAGTGGGCGGATGAAACGGAAATTCGTAAAGCGCAATCGAAGAGCCTATTCGGTCTTTAATCGATACTGATGGAGAAGTCATCAATGGCATGGTTTTCTTGGCAACAAGCAAAACAGTTAGATCCGAGTCTTAATGCTCTCGATGGCTTCTTTACTGAGCCTCCGGTAAAAGTTCAAACCGTTACCGGGGGGCTAACCAACCGCTGTTGGCGGTTGGAATCCTCTCAAGGCCTTGTATACATCTGGCGACCGACCAGTAATGTTTGCAAGGCTTTTTCAATTTCTCGCCACAATGAATATCAAGTTCTGAATGCTATCTCTTCGTTAGAAATTGGCCCCAAGCCAGTGTTTATCCACGAGCAAGGTTTACTGGTGGAATGGATCGAAGGGCAAGCACTTTCGGATGTAGGGCTACCAGTAAGAGATTTATTATCCATTGCGGCGACCATTCATCAGCACCCGATCAGCGCGCTCCCTTTGGTTCCATTTTCTTATATTTCTCGCATCGATCATTATTGGCTTGAGCTTGATGGTCAGTATGCGGATACGGAATTTGAGGCTCTATACATGAAGTGGCGCACGGAACCGAGTGTAGCGCCGGTTCCACTAGCTCTTTGTCACTTTGACCTGGGGTGTTACAACCTCGTTCGGGGAGAGAGTGGGGTGAAAGTCATTGATTGGGAGTATGCTGGTATTGCTGACCCTAGGCTTGATTTGACCTTGACTATTCAAGTCGCGGATGCGCCTGTGGAAGAGGCGGTGAAACAGTATTGCCAGATTCGAGGTATCGAAGATGCGTCTCTTTGGTTAAGTGGTGTACAGGCGTGGCAGCCAAGAACCCTAGTGATGGCGATGCTTTGGTATCTACTGGCCTATAAATTGTGGGGAGATGAACAATACTTAAACAGTGCGCATGAGTTGAAAGGCTCATTGTGTATGGAAGATCACTGTTTTGAGAACTCGTGATATTTTCCCCTTTAACAGTAAGGAAATAGTGGTAGTTTTAATAAAAGTACCAGATACACACAGGGAGAGGTACACATGATTATTTACTTACACGGCTTTGACAGTACAAGCCCGGGTAACCACGAAAAAGTTCTTCAACTGCAATTCATCGACGACGACGTTCGTTTTATCAATTACAGCACCCTTCACCCAAAGCACGACATGCAACACTTGTTAAAAGAGGTGTCTAAAGTTATCGATCAATCGGATGATCCAAACCCGTTAATCTGTGGGGTTGGTTTAGGTGGTTATTGGTCTGAACGAATTGGTTTTCTATGCGGTATCAAGCAAGTGATGTTTAACCCGAACTTGCACCCAGAAAAAACGATGGCTGGTCGAATCGATCGCCCAGAAGAGTACGAAGATATCGCAACAAAATGTGTTGATCAGTTTCGAGCGAAAAATCAGGCTCACTGCTTGGTGATTTTATCCAAAGATGATGAAGTGCATGACAATGCGAAAACTGCAGCTGAGTTAGAAAAATACTATCAAATCATTTGGGACGAAACGCAGTCCCACAAGTTCAAAAAGATCTCTCACCATTTACAAGCGATGAAGGCATTTAAAAATACTTAAGAGTGTTTGAGTGTGAACAGTAAAGCGGCATTTTTTATCGGCTGCTTTGCTGCGACCCCCTCTTGTGAGTAGGCCGAGTCACTTTCTCTTTAAAGGCCTCATTTTCTTGGTTTAGCGCTTAGAATATTGTGTTCTCCTTACCGTTTTCTTACTTCCATCCTATGTAGCACGAATACCTTGTTGTAGAGTAGTCGAAAAGTAGTCAATCCGTACTCGTCACACGGATTTTGGTTGCCTTCAAAGTACGTCTCTATATAATGAACCAGACTAAAATAATTTGATAAATATCAAAAAAAATTGAGAGCGAGTAATAAACTTGCCCAAAAATCTCTGGCGTCGTATGCGTACCAGACAAATATGCTGAATCCTAACAAGTTATTGATAGATAAAGAATAAAATTAG
>NZ_WXWT01000427.1:0-5125 GCF_009904725.1 Vibrio sp. V43_P6S15P86 | reverse complement strand
TGACCCGCGTGACCGTGACTATATTGAAGTGAAACCGCTACCAGTAGCATCTCGCGTTATTCAAGCGATCGAGCAAGCTGGCTTCACTATGGTTAAAGCCGATGTTGAAAAAGGCTTTTTGCGCGGTGGCTCGTTTGCTTCTCGCTCTGGAATTTATCAAGAGCTAGAGTTCCGAAATAACGGCTTTATCTCATCAAAAGAAATTGAGCTTTCTTTTATTCTGGAAGGGCGGGTCATGCATTGTTTGGCGGAGGTTGACCGTTCGCTCAGCTTGGCTGGGGACCAGTATCGCTCGTTTACGTTGCCGATCAATGCAACTGATGCTCAAGTCGCTGCCGCGGTTGCACCAACGCTAAATCTATAGTTCTCATCAACTTGATGAGAATATGTACCGATATCCTATTGTGAAAGCGATATCGGTACTGTTATCCATGTTTCGTGCGTTCTCTACGGCTAAAAACTCAAGCGCGGAGTTTTCCATTAGATATCGATAGCCTAATACCAGTTCATTAGAGGCATCAGCAAACTCTGCGGGTCCTTCTGTTGAGCCTTGATACCAATGGTATTCAAACATCAGGTGGTGGTTATCTTCCAACGCATAACGGTACCCAGCTGCAACGGCAATCGTATTATGCCGATAGGGTAGATCCAGCAAGGCGCGATCATCTGAGCGAAACGTCATGCCAACCATCGAGTAAAATGCATGGGCGTCACTCAAATAACTGTAATTTATTTGGAAACCTTGCTCGAAATTACTGCCTTGAAAAGTCCCGTGAGCAACATCATTAAAATATAAGCTGCCACCAATAGATAGGCCGTGATGTTCATTCTGAAACACTTGATATTGCAAATAAGTAGATAAGTTGTTGGCAAGCGTTTGTCCTTCGAAGTCGTCTTCTAGCACATCATATTGCGGCATTGAAATGTGAAAACGATCTCTGTCTACTTTGTCTCGGCCATTCTGTCCGATACCGAAAAGGTTATGGAAGCTTTTCGTCAGTCCATCTAAATGGTTATCAGCGGCAAAAACCCACCGATAATTGAGTTCCCATTGCCAACTGCTATTGATTTGCCACTTGCTGCCAATTTCGATTTGGTTGTGGTAATAATCCAGTGCGTATTCATCAGTATGAGCCCAAACACTAGCCACGGTTCCTGAGCCATAGGTTTCGACAAAGTCAGAGGGAAGGCTATGTCCTGAGCGCAGTATATTGGTATGGCTAACCACTTGCATCGGAGATTGTGCGTAAGAACGTAGCGGCCCATACAGGTCATCTGATGCCATGGCTGGTACACAGCATATCGAAATGCTTAGAAGCCCCATAAAGCGCGATTTGAAATAGATCATGATGAACACCTACATGCAAACTACTCAATAAAACAACTATATACCTAAATTGCACTTTGAGGTGGAACTAGGTGTGCAGGGTCCTGTGTTGGTTAATATGTATCAGGAACTATTATACCAGTTGTGTATTCAAGTTCTATTGGGAGGGGGTAACTCCGTTTACAAGTGATGTGAGCCCTTAAGAATAATCATCAGATTGTCGTGACGGGGCCTGAGGTTAAGTTCTTATGATAAAACAAAATCGCGCTTTGCAATCTAAATGTGAGCTAGGTACAATCCCATTTTCGATAACGGTCCGGTATTCGTGTTACCGAGAGGCCTTTATTGACTCTCAACTATTTTCAACAAATAGCTTCTAATTTGAATAACATGTGTTGCTTGGTGTGCAACACCACTGTAAAGGACATAGCATGCCTATTATTACTCTTCCTGACGGCAGTCAGCGTCAATTTGACAACCCAGTTTCTACTATGGAAGTTGCGCAATCGATCGGTCCTGGTCTTGCAAAAGCAACGATCGCTGGTCGTGTAAACGGTAACCGCGTTGATGCGTGTGACCTAATTGAAGAAGACGCAAGCCTTGAAATCATCACCGTAAAAGATGAAGTAGACGGTCTAGAAATCGTTCGTCACTCTTGTGCTCACCTTCTTGGTCACGCTCTTAAGCAGCTTTACCCACAAGCTAAAATGGCGATTGGTCCAACCATCGACAACGGCTTCTACTACGATATCGACCTAGATGAGTCTCTAACGCAAGAAGATCTTGAAAAGATTGAAAAGCGTATGAAAGAGCTAGCGAAAACCAAGTACGAAGTTGTTAAGAAAAAAGTAAGCTGGCAGGAAGCGCGTGATACGTTTGAATCACGTGGCGAACCATACAAAGTGGAAATCCTAGACGAAAACGTATCTCGTGATGATCGTCCAGGTCTTTACCACCATGAAGAATACATCGACATGTGTCGTGGTCCTCACGTTCCTAACATGAGCTTCTGTCAACACTTCACTCTATTGAATGTGGCAGGTGCTTACTGGCGTGGTAACAGCGACAACAAAATGCTTCAACGTATCTACGGTACGGCTTTCCACGACAAGAAAGCACTGAAAGCACATCTAACTCGCCTAGAAGAAGCAGCGAAGCGTGACCACCGTAAGATTGGTAAGCAACTAGACCTATTCCACATGCAGCAAGAAGCACCGGGTATGGTGTTCTGGCATCACAATGGTTGGTCTATCTTCCGTGATCTAGAAGTATTCATCCGCGCTAAGCTAGATGAGTACGGTTACCAAGAAGTAAAAGGTCCGCTAATGATGGACCGTGTTCTTTGGGAACGCTCTGGCCACTGGGATAAATACGCTGATGCAATGTTCACAACTTCTTCTGAGAACCGTGAATACGCAATTAAGCCAATGAACTGTCCAGGTCACGTACAGATCTTCAACCAAGGTCTAAAATCGTACCGCGACCTACCGCTACGTATGGCTGAGTTCGGCTCATGTCACCGTAACGAACCATCTGGTGCACTACACGGCATTATGCGTGTACGTGGCTTTACTCAGGATGATGCTCACATTTTCTGTACCGAGAGCCAAATCCAAGAAGAAGTAACAAACTGCATCAAGATGGTGTACGATACGTACCAAACATTTGGTTTCGATAACATCGTAGTGAAACTGTCTACTCGTCCAGAGAAACGTGTAGGTTCAGATGAAATCTGGGATCAATCTGAAGAAGCATTGAAGCAGTCTCTTGAATCGATGGATATCCCATACGAAATTCAAGAAGGTGAGGGTGCGTTCTACGGTCCTAAGATTGAATTCACACTATACGATTGTCTAGACCGCGCTTGGCAGTGTGGTACTGTCCAGCTAGACTTCAACCTACCAGGTCGCCTAGGCGCTACTTATGTAGGTGAAAATAACGAACGTCTTGTACCGGTAATGATTCACCGTGCGATTCTAGGTTCACTAGAGCGCTTCATCGGTATCCTTATCGAAGAATATGCTGGTTTCTTCCCAACTTGGTTGGCGCCAGAACAAGCAGTTCTTATGAACATTACTGATAAACAGTCAGGTTATGTTCAAGAAATAGTACAAAAACTACAAAAAAGTGGAATTAGAGCTAAAGCGGACTTGAGAAATGAGAAGATTGGCTTTAAAATCCGCGAACATACTTTGAAGCGTGTGCCGTATATGCTTGTTGTTGGTGACCAAGAAATGGAAGCTGGCGAAATTGCAGTACGTACTCGTAAAGGTAAAGATCTTGGTAAATTTAAAGTGGATGATTTTATTGCATACATCCAAGACGAGATCTCTAGCCGTAAGCTCAATCTGGAGGAATAAGCTATTAAAGGCGGAAGACGTGGCCAACAGCCGGTAAAACAAAACCCGCACCGTATCAACGGTGAAATTCGTGGTATTCGTGAAGTTCGACTAACAGGCGCTGACGGTGAATCAGTTGGTGTTGTATCGATTCAAGAAGCCATTGCAGCTGCTGAAGAAGCTGGTATGGATCTCGTTGAGATCAGTCCTAACGCCGAGCCACCTGTTTGTCGTGTGATGGACTATGGTAAGTTCCTCTTCGAGAAGAGCAAAACTGCTAAAGAGCAGAAGAAGAAGCAAAAGCAGGTCCAGATCAAGGAAGTAAAATTCCGTCCTGGAACTGATATTGGAGACTATCAGGTAAAACTACGCAACCTGACGCGTTTCCTTGAAGAAGGCAACAAAGTGAAGGTAACAATTCGCTTCCGTGGCCGAGAGATGGCACACCAAGACATCGGTGTTGACGTTCTAAATCGTCTTAAGGAAGATACTGCAGAACTTGCTGTAGTTGAATCTTTCCCTAAGAAGATTGAAGGTCGCCAGATGATCATGGTGCTAGCCCCTAAAAAGAAGTAATTAACGGCTCATCAAGTAATTAAAACCTAGCCGCTTTCCTTTCGATAAAGGCATAACGGCTGGGTTTTGTTCGCCCTAATTACGTTGTTTATTAAACCTACTCAATGCGGAGTTATTCATCATGCCTAAGATGAAAACCAACAAAGGTGCTGCTAAGCGTTTTAAGAAAACTGCTGGTGGTATTAAGTACAAGCACGCTACAAAACGTCACATCCTGACTAAGCGTACTACTAAGAACAAGCGTCAACTACGTCCGAATGCAATCCTTCCAAAATGTGAAGTGGCTGCAGTAATCCGTATGTTGCCATACGCTTAATTCTTTTTAGTTATCAATCGTTTAGTTTAGGAGAAGCATAATGCCTCGCGTAAAACGTGGTGTACAAGCTCGTGCACGTCATAAGAAAGTTCTAAAACAAGCTAAAGGTTACTACGGTGCGCGTTCACGTGTTTACCGCGTAGCTTTCCAAGCAGTTACTAAAGCTGGTCAATACGCTTACCGTGACCGTCGCGCTAAGAAACGTCAATTCCGTCAACTATGGATTGCACGTATCAATGCGGCATCTCGTCAAAATGGTCTATCTTACAGCCGTTTCATCAACGGTCTTAAGAAAGCATCTATCGAGATCGACCGTAAGATCCTTGCGGACATCGCAGTATTCGACAAAGCTGCATTTGCAGTTCTAGTTGAAAAAGCGAAAGCTGCTCTTTAATTAGCAGTTTAGGATTAAGAGAAGGAGAGCATTAGCTCTCCTTTTTTATTGCTAAAATATATACCCAAATATTTTTCAGTTTTGCCATTCAGAATCTTGTCTATCAGTCTTCCCGATTTGATTAGTGATCGCTGCTCTGTTGGTAATAAAATGGCTTGGGTATATATTTTACG
>NZ_WXWT01000017.1:0-5126 GCF_009904725.1 Vibrio sp. V43_P6S15P86 | reverse complement strand
CCGTTACGCTGTAACTCAATCGGCGCCATAATAGAAACGATGAGCAACAAAAAAGCCTCGCTAAATAACGAGGCTTTTACTTACAATTTGACTAACTCATCTACTCTTTCGACGAACAGTTGAGATTCAAGAGTACTAATTCTCGAAGTGCTACAGAAAACTTAGCAAATTCGTGGACAGAGCCAACTTTGAACTCATTCAAGATGCTTTCCCAACGGTGCAGTGATTGCTCGTTAGTTTCCATCCAATCTTCTAACGCTTTCATCACGTCTAGCTCTTCCGTTGCACAGCCGCAATTTAATACCTGAGCCGTAAGTTGACGTTGTTGCCAGTCCAGATCTTCTCGGAATGCAGCTCTTGCTAGTGCCTGCCAGTTATTATCAACGGCTTGGCTGTTAATTTGCTTCAAGAACCAGTGTAACGATAAACGGTCACCCAAGTTAAAGTAGAGCTTCGATGCTTGCTCAACCGTTTTACCTGTTTCACTCGCCACTGATGAGATATCCAGTGCAGATTGTAAGCTGGATAAACGAGCGACTTGATGTGCAAGTTTCTCTTCTACCCCTTTCTCAATCCACCCTTGAGCAAGTTCATTGTGTTCTTCTACTTCAGACTCAACCAGCATAGTGTCTAAGGTTTCAGTGATAACATTGACATCTTGCTTGTAGATAGCAATCAGCTCACCAACTGTGCATTTACCACTGCGGTTGCGAAGCAACCAACGTGCAATTCGACGTAGTGCTCGACGAACATAAAACATGATTTCGTACTGAGCTTGAGCTGTGGCGATATTATCGAGTTCACGAGTCTGCTTAAGAATTGCTTCTAGATCGAAAATTTCACGAGCCGCACTGTATGCGTTAGCAATATCGACAACACTTGCACCGGTTTCTTCTTGCAAACGAGTGACGAAATTACAGCCCATTTCATTAACCATCTGGTTAGCCAATGCTGTAGCGATAATTTCAGCTCGTAGTGGGTGATTCACCATTTGATCTTTATAGTTACGTCGTAACGCACTTGGGAAATATTCAACAAGCTGTTTCGCATGGAATTCATCATTCGCGATTTCATCCGTAACAAGTTGCTGTTTAAGTACCATTTTACCGTAGGCAACTAACACTGATAGCTCAGGGCGAGTCAGACCTAGTCCCTGTTTTTCACGCTCGATTAGCGTTTCATCATCAGGGATGTATTCGAGAGCACGATCCAAGTACCCTGCTTTTTCCATGGTATGGATGAATCGAATTTGTTCCTTAACAATGCCAACACCTTGCTGCTCAGTCACGGAGATCGACTCCGACTGACGGTAAGCATCATCTAAGACAATTTCACCCACTTCGTCTTCCATAGACTCTAGAATTTGGTTACGTTGCTTAACCGTAAGATCGCCATTTGAAACCAGTCCATTAAGGAAGATCTTGATGTTGACTTCATTATCCGAACAGTCAACGCCACCCACGTTATCAACGAAGTCTGTGTTCACTCGACCACCAGTTAGTGCGTATTCAATACGACCAAGCTGAGTCATACCCAAGTTACCGCCTTCGCCAACTACTTTGGCTCTTAAGTCACGGCCGTCAATGCGCAGCATGTCGTTAGCACGGTCACCAACATCCGTATGAGTTTCTGTCGATGCTTTAACGTAAGTGCCGATACCACCATTCCAAAGCAGATCGACTTTCATTTTCAAGATCATCTGAATCAGATCGTTAGGCGCTAAAGATGCTTTCTTAGTCCCTAACATTTTCTGAATTTCTGGCGTTAGTTGGATCGATTTTGATCGACGAGAGAAGATACCACCACCTTGAGAGATCAAATCTTTATTGTAATCTTCCCAGCTTGATCTTGGTAAATTAAACAAGCGGTTACGCTCTTCCCAGCTGGTGGTTGAATCTGGATTTGGGTCAATAAAGATGTGCATGTGGTTAAAGGCAGCTTGCAATCGAATGTGCTTCGATAACAGCATACCGTTACCGAACACGTCACCTGCCATATCACCTACACCGATTGCGGTAAAATCAGTGGTCTGACAGTTGATGCCCATTTCACGGAAGTGACGCTTAACTGATTCCCAACCACCTTTTGCAGTGATACCCATCGCTTTGTGGTCGTAACCATTAGAACCACCTGAAGCGAATGCGTCACCTAACCAGAAGTTGTACTCTGCAGAAACAGAGTTCGCTAGGTCTGAGAATGTTGCTGTGCCTTTATCTGCCGCCACTACTAGGTATGGGTCATCTTCGTCATGGCGCACAACGTTCTGTGGTGGCACAACTTCACCTTCAATGATGTTATCCGATACATCAAGTAGCGCACGAATAAATCGTTTGTAACAACGTTGGCCTTCAGCAAAGATCTCATCACGGGTTGTGAGAGATGGCTGGCGTTTACAAACAAAGCCGCCTTTTGCACCCACAGGTACGATAACGGTGTTCTTAACTTGCTGAGCTTTTACGAGACCAAGAATCTCTGTACGGAAATCTTCTTGACGGTCTGACCAACGTAAACCACCACGAGCCACTTTTCCGCCACGAAGGTGAACACCCTCAATATCTGGTGCGTACACAAAGATCTCGAACGCTGGTACAGGCTGCGGAATCTCTGGAATATCGCTCGGTTTCATTTTCAAAGATAACCAAGGCTTAGGTTGCTTGCTTTCGTCTAATTGATAGTAGTTAGTACGAAGTGTCGCCATGATCATGTCGATGTAACGACGAATAATACGATCATCATCCAAGCTCTCTACACGATCCAACTGCTCTGTTAGCTTTTTAATCAGATCGTTTTGGCCTTTTTCACTGCCTTTGTGTTTCGGATCGAATCGCTTGGTGAACAGCTTGACTAGACCTGTTGCTAAGTCTGGGTAGTGGCTTAGCGTGTCTTCGATGTATTGTTGACTGAATGGGAAACCGACTTGGCGCATGTATCGAGCATAAGCACGAAGAATGGAAATCTCACGCCCAGATAGCGACGCACCTAGTACCAATCGGTTAAAACCATCACTTTCAAGGTTGCCTGCCCAAATTGCGGCAAATGCTTGTTGGAAACGATCACGAGCCTCACGAAGATCAACTGTTTTCTCGCTCTTATGCAGCATAGAGAAATCAAGGATCCAGAATGTCTGTCCGTTGTTTTTCTCGATCTCATACGGTGATTCACCGATCACTCGCAAGCCAAGGTTTTCAAGCATTGGCATTACGTCAGAAAGATGGATTGGCTCATCGCGATGGTATAATTTCAAGCGAACAGCTTTTGAATCCGCACCCTCTTCTTGAGGTCGGTAGAACAACATGCCAAGTTTATTATCATCACTTAACGCTTCTAAGCGTTCAATATCTGCAACCGCAGAACCTGGCATCATGTCCTCTTTATATGAGCGAGGGAACGCACTCATGTATTCTTTTGAAAGAGGAAGGCCTTTGCTTTCACCAAAGTTAGCAATGATGGATTCTTTTAGTCTGTCATCCCAAGAGGTAGAAACTTCCATTAGGTTTTGCTCGATCTTTTTCACGTCTACGTCAATGTTGTTATTGTCTACACGAACAATGTAATGTGTTCTCGCTAGTGGGCTTTCTGAGAAGAACGTTGTAAATTCAACTTCTTGCTCGCAACCGAAGTACTGCTTAAGAATGCGTTGAGTTTGACGACGTAACTCTGTGTTGTAACGATCTTTAGTGACATAAACCATGCAGCTAAAGAAACGACCAAATGGGTCCTTACGAACAAATAAACGCAGTAGGTCACGATCTTGCATTTGTACAACACCCATACCCACCTCAAGCAACTCTTCTTCATTTGCTTGGAGTAGTTCATCGCGTGGGTAGTTTTCTAAGATATTGTGCAATGCTTTGTATGAATACGATCCGTGACGGTATCCGCTCGCTTCAAGGATACGGTCTACTTTTTCACGGATCAGAGGGATGCTTTGTACCGCTTGGTTGTACACGGCAGAGGTATATAGACCAGTAAAGCGATGCTCACCTATTACTTTACCGTTTTCATCAAACTTCTTAATACCGATGTAATCAGTATAAGCTGGACGGTGAATACGAGATGCTTTGTTACCTTTTGTGATGATCAGAGCGTATGGCTTTTTCGCTTCTAACCGCGCTGAATCTGAAAGCTCAGATAGCTTGACGCTACGCACACGCTTGTCATCAGCAAATAGACCAAGTCCTTTTTCTTTAGCAGGAACAAGCTCGGTATCACCATTGACTTCTTCTAAGTCATAATCTTTGTAACCCATAAAGGTAAAGTTATGATCTTCTAGCCAACGAAGAAATGCGATCGTTTCGTCCATACGATCCGTTTGGATAGAAACACGATCTTTATTTTTCTCAAGTTCATCAGTCACAAGCTTAAGCTTATCAACCATTTGCTTCCAGTCATCAACGACTAAACGAGTGTCAGATAGAATTTTTAACAGCTCTTCTTTAAGCGCTTGCATCTCTTCTTTACTAGTAAGGCGGTCTACCTCTATGTGGAAAAGTGATTGAAGAACACCACCCTCACCGTTTACGTCTGTAACTTGGCCTTTTTTATCACGCTGAATCTGTGTTGGGTTATTCAACATTAGGTGACAAACAAGATCCAAACGTGCTAAAGCCATTTTGACTGAGTCCACTAAGAATGGACTATCTGGAACAACAATTTCTACGATTGTGTGTGTGGATTGCCAGCCTTGACGACTTACGGTCGGGTTAAATACTCGAACCGAAATCTCTTCTGGTTTTTTTTCATTGATATGGTGCCAAAGGCTGACGACAGCACCATAAAGATCGGATTCGTTTCGCTGAATCAGGTCATCATCAGCAATGTTACTGAATAAGTGTTGAGCAAGTTTAGTTACAAGCGTTTGGTGAGAAAGCTCGAGTTTGTCTTGAATCAGTTGGTAAACTTTTTCAAGCAGAACCGGCACTACATTTTCACGCGCGGTCATATTCACACTCCACATTAGAATTGTTGTTTTGTAGGGGGACTTAGTAGCTAGGTTGTTACCTTAGAAACTAAGCATAGGTAATGCATGTGCCCATTGTAAAAGCATAATTACAAATGTTTAACAACTAATCGTGGTGGTAAGAGGTGAAATGTCCGATTCTGTGACTAAGATTCCTATTTAACTC
>NZ_WXWT01000035.1:0-5163 GCF_009904725.1 Vibrio sp. V43_P6S15P86 | reverse complement strand
GTTGAACGCCTCTTATATCCAATGCGATGTCGAGATCGGTCAAATGCAGAGAGCGCAGTATGGAGCGATATTGGGAAAGTTTCAGGTCGGATTCTCCACGCTCTATCCGTTGATACGTTTTCACACTCATCCCTGCGATGTTTGCCATTTGTTCACGGGAGAGGCCACTCGCTTTTCTTCTCGCAATCAGTGCTTCAATAATAGGGTCGACCTGCATGTGCTCTCCTGAAAGGACAGTTTTGACCTAAATAAAGCAAGAAGTGGACCAGTTTAACCATCTCATATTTACCTGTTTTGCAATCAGTATAAGAATAGCTATCTAATAAAAATGTACATATTTTAGTCAGTTATAAACTCAATGGAAAAGTATCAATCATACAAATCAATAGAGACAAAATCCTCAATTCGCAAAATGCAACGCATTTTAGATCAATTATTTAGCGAGCTTAATGAGCAGCATCGTGTCACTAAAGAAAATGTTGTCGCTCTGACTCGACAGTCTCAACAGAGGTTGATGAACTACAAAGAGCTTTATCTTCATAAAGAATCGATAGGTGAGGTAGAGTTGCAGATTGCGTATGAAAATATGAGTGTGACTGAGAAGCAGGTCGCGGATATGGGCGTTTCAGCATTAACTTATATCATCGGAGCGTTAGATAAAGCGTATTAATAGAATGGGCAAGCTAGCTTAGATTTAGACAGTTTGGATAACACCTAAAAGAAAGGATGCAAATGCTGGGGAACCACACCCAGCATTCGGACACTCATTTACCTATAGTTTCGAACCGTAAATCAGTGTTTAGAGGTATGTGAACCGAACAGTGCCGGTACGCAGCGAATAATAGCGATATTGTCCGATCTAGGCTACGCCCCTGGAATCTAACACCTGCACTTGAACTGTAAACTAATTTGTACACCAATCCAAAATTGAGCGGTTGAGCACGTTCTTACTCTCATTAGGCGATAAAAGACTGATTAGTGATGAAAATAACGACACATCTTAGGTGAATGAGGAGAGTTGTTAAAATATATCGCTATAAGATTGACCTTTTGCTTTTCAATCGTCCTGCTTATGCCTTACAATCTTTTCGAACCAAATCCATTCACAACGAATGGGGTTGATGAATTAAGATGAACAATTTTGCTTCGAACCCAAAGTTGTGCGCATTTCATCAACGATGACATCGCCCAAAACGACTCTCAAGTGTTCATGTGCAATTGAATTAACCACCTTTTGCTGCATGCTTTCTTAGCCATACAGGGCTCTTGTAACATAGAGTTCTTGTAACCAAATTTTGGTTGAGTAGAGCGTTTTGTTGGGTGTGCTTTGGATGTAGCACAACTGGCGAGAAATAAACGGATTGAATTTAGAGGTATTAACCGTGAACCTAAAACTTGTCGGCAGCTCCCTGATCGTTGCAGGTACTGCTCTTGGCGCTGGTATGCTTGCTATACCAATGGTGCTTGCTCAATTTGGCCTCCTCTGGGGCACTCTTCTTATGTTATTCATCTGGGCTGGGACGACTTACGCTGCGCTGCTCCTTCTTGAGGCCAGTTGCAAAGTAGGCGGCGGCGTGAGCATGAATGCAATTGCTCGCGAAACGCTAGGTAAAGGTGGCCAGTTGGTAACCAACAGCTTGCTTTACGCCCTGTTAGTTTGTCTATTGATGGCTTATATCATTGGTGCGGGTGATCTCGTACAAAAAGTAACAGCCTCAATTGGGCTGCCAACATCTACGATCGCAAGCCAAGTCGGTTTTACTCTTTTAGTCGGTATCATTGTTTCGGCAGGTACAGGGGTTGTAGATAAGCTTAATCGCGGTTTGTTCCTAGGCATGATCGTGGCGCTGATTCTGACACTTTTTGCGCTTGCACCAAGCGTCTCGTTTGAGGGACTTGATGAGGTTGTGAGCGACGATAAAATGGCACTTATCAAAACCAGTTCGGTGCTTTTCACCAGTTTCGGTTTTATGGTCGTGATCCCATCGCTTGTAACTTACAACAAAGAAGCGAGTAAAACACAACTGCGTAATATGATTATCGTGGGTTCAACTATTCCGCTTGTTTGTTACCTGTTATGGTTGTTAGCGGTTGTCGGCAACCTACCACCTCATGAGCTTGTTCAATACTCCAACGTAACAGAGTTGATCTCGGTACTAGGTCAGCAATACGAGGGCTTAGAGTTCATCCTATCCATGTTTACTGGTTTGGCACTGCTAACGTCGTTCTTAGGTGTTGCAATGGCGCTATACGATCAAAATGCAGACCTACTGAAAGCAAGTAAGCCAGTGATTTTTGTTACTACTTTTGTGCTACCACTATTAGGTGCTGTATTTGCGCCAGAACACTTCCTAGCTATTCTCAGCTACGCGGGGATTATTCTTGTGTTTCTCGCGGTCTTTGTCCCATTATCAATGACCATGAAAGTGCGCCGAGTGTCGGTAGAAGATGACAATATTTATGAAGCTGGTGGCGGCGCAATGGGAATGAGCATGATCTTCCTATTCGGCTGTTTCTTGCTGTTTGCCCAAGCAGTATAAAACCACGCTAGCTTATTTAAAAACTGAGCCGCTCGTATTCAAACGGGCGGCTTTTTTGTATTCATAGCCGAACCCAGGCCACTCAAAGTCATCAGCATTTGTGATGTTTGACGTTTCTCTGATAATCACGGTTAGCGCTGACTTTTTAGTAAAACTCCTTAGCGAAAGGCTGACATGTACAGTGATTCACCCTCCTATTATATCAATGTTGATATGAATAAGAGGCTCTGTTGTGTCAAAGCAATTATCTTTTGCCATGGTCGGCGTTATGTTGTCTTTAGGTGTGTTGAGTACAGAAGCGGTGGCTGACCCGAAGCATAAGCATGGACATCGGTACGATCACCATCATGCGCATCACCACCATCATAAACACAAGCGCAAGCACAAGCATAAGCATAAGCATAAGCACAAGCATAAGCATAAGCATAAGTATAAACATCGTGACGTTATTTATGTGGAGTCTCGACGACTAAGACGCAGTTACTACTACCACGACCGAATTCCTCGTAATAGTACCTACATAAAGATTGGAGATTTCACCTATTTAAAAGTGGATGATCGTTTCTATCGTCGCTCTAAGTCTAGATACCACTGCGATAGAGGTCTAAAAACAAAAACAGCGAGCATTGGCTCGCTGTTTTTGTTTAGGTGAAGACTAGACTGTAAATCGGTTTAATATTTGATCTTGTTTATGCACATCTTCTTGCTGTGCTTGCATAGCATCGTTAGTTCGATTCGCAGATTCGGCGACTTGAGTCGATAGGTCTTTAATATTCACCGTATTGTTGTTGATCTCTTCCGCAACTAAGCTTTGCTCTTCCGCTGCTGAGGCGATTTGTAAGTTCATATCAGAAATACGCTGAATCGCATCACGAATACGTTGTAGCGCGTTGTTTGCCAAGTCTGCTTTTTCTACGGCTTCTACAGCGCTACCCTTGCTTTGATGCATAGCATTTGCCACAGATGATGCGCCAGATTGCAGCTGCTCAATCATAGTACGAATTTCTGTTGTTGATTCTTGGGTTCGTTGCGCCAGTGTACGAACTTCATCAGCAACAACGGCGAAGCCTCGGCCAGATTCTCCCGCACGTGCAGCCTCGATTGCGGCATTCAACGCGAGTAAGTTTGTTTGGTCCGCAATATCGTTGATGACTTTTAGAATCGTTTCGATGTTAGCTGTCGCAGATTCAAGCACTTGCACTTCTTCGACAGCAAGGTCAATGCTATCGGAAAGCATGTTGATCGTTTGTGTCGATTCACCGACCACAGAAGAGCCCTCAACCGTTGCTTGATCAGCTTCTTTGGCTGCACTTGCTGCGCCTTGCGCATTATTGGCAACTTCAGTCGCGGTAACAGACATCTCGTGCATCGCGGTGGCTAATTGTTCTAGCTCTTGTAGCTGAGTTTGAATAGCACCAGCCGAATCTTTTGCACCCTCAGCGGTGATTTGAGTGCCATTCAAAATTTGATCAGAAATACTCTTCGACTCAATAATTTGCTGTTGCAAGTTTTCCATGAACGTATTGAAGTTTGTAGCAAGCTCTGAGAATTCTTGGTCAGTATCAGTTTCAAGGCGCTGTGTAAGATCGCCTTTCCCTGACGCAACATCTTTAATCGCGTTGTTTAAAGTGTCTAGCGGACGCATGAGTGTGCGAATGAGCAGAGTCAGTGCAATAACAGAAGCAATCACAGCAATGATTGAATAAATAATAGCGCTGTTACGAAGCTCTCCTACGGCAGAGTAGGCGATAGCTTCATCAATAACTGAACCCACGTACCAGTTCTCGCCCGGGATGTGAGTCAAGTTAATCATATAACGATCGCCATCGATCTCAATGTGTTGCGTTGATTGTGTAAGATCGACCTGTGGTAGGTAGCTACCAACTTTTTCACCGTTGTACTTACTTTGAGGGTGGGCAATGGTTGTCCCATCAGCGGTGACCAAAAATAAGTAACCAGCGTCAAACAGATTCACTTGGTTGACGAGGTCAGAAAGGGTAGTTAGTTCGAGGTCATAAAACATACCAGCTAAGAACTGGCCGTTTTCTTTTACTGGTGTACCAACAGAGATGATGACGTTTTTTGAAGACGCATCGACGTATGGGTCTGTTACGACCAAATCGCCTTTGTTTTTAGCTGCGATGAACCAAGGACGTTGACGCGGATCGTAGTCTGGTCCTGCTTCCCAGCCGTCGTCATTTTCAATCACGAAGCCATTGCTTTCATAACCAAAGCCAATCGCAAGAAAGCTGGCTTTTGGTGTTGGTCGCTCAAGAATGTTCTGAACGTAGTTGTGTGAACTTGGATTAAGTTCGATAACTTCAGTAATAGAACGAGCGAGATCCTTTTTAGCATTCATTTCTGATTGCACGGTATTGCCAACACTGGTCAATATCTCGTTCACACTCGAGTCAATGTGCTCCTGCGTTTGGGAGCGGATCGTCATAACTTGTTGCGTCGACAGTAGTGACACGGTAATTAGCAGCAAAAATGACGAGGCTGTGACAACCTTATGTCTAAATTTCATGAGCTTTCCTCTGATTCTCCCGGTTGGCTTCACTATGCTTTCACCTCTTTTTAAACGGGCGAATTCGGCATCAAGAGAAACCTATTGTGTTTGGTT
>NZ_WXWT01000408.1:0-24453 GCF_009904725.1 Vibrio sp. V43_P6S15P86 | reverse complement strand
CCCCTTATTTGATGGATGAACAAGGGCAGCGATTGCTAACTGGCTGCCATCGAGCGTTCCCTAAAGCGCACTTTGCCTTTTCCAGTTGGAACAGTTACTCGCACGATGAAATGTTAGAGGGTGAGCACGATTACTGCATTCTAGACCAAGAGACCGAGCTGTCGAAAGACATTTATATGCGTCCGTTGTTTGTTGAAAAACGGGTGATTTTGGCACGTAAAAACCACCCGACTTTGTCGAAAGTCAGCAATGATTGGGACACGGTCTCCAAACTGCCTCTGGTGTCTCTGCCTGCGCCCGCCTCGTATAAACCACTTTGCACCGTGGAGTCCGAATATCGTCGTATGGGCTATGAGCCTGTGGTGTTACTTAAATCCTATAATTTGCGTGTGGCGTGCCAAATGCTGCAAGAAACCGACGCGATTATGTATGCCAGTCAAAGCTCGGCATTGTTGATGCCGGAACTCGCATCTTACGCAATGCCACTCGTCAACCGTGAGTTCAGTCAGTTTGTCGTCTCTGGCGGTTTCTTACAAACCAATCGCAACCATCCTTTGCACCGACACTTACATAAAGTGGTACGCCAAACCCTGAAGACGCCATTAATTTTCGCACAGTGACGACTGATTATTGTCTCGCGTCACCGAGATTCTCTACATAAGATAACCATGAAGAAAATATGTGATTACATAGACAACTCGATCCTATAGATATTCAAAAATGAATATCTCAATTACCTGTCTCTTTTTCCTGCTCAGCGCTAACCTTATCTCAAATAGTCAGGAGAAGTGGCTAATTTTTATCTTTTTAACTTTTTGAATGTCGATACAGATGCGTGACATTCACCATTCTCCGTTATGCAGTTTTTTAATTTCTGATGGAGGATTCATCATGCTAGTTGCACGTCTATTTTTATTGCTCGCCATCGTTGCCGAAGTAGCAGGCACCAGCACTATGTCTTTTATCGGACAAGGTCATGGATGGTTGGGCTACATCGTGATGTACGTATTGATTGCGGTGTCGTACTACTTCCTCTCGATTGCTGCGAAAAAGATTTCTATCGGCGTGGCATACGCTGTTTGGGAAGGGTTGGGTATCTCATTGATCACTGTAGTTTCGATCGTGTTGTTTGATTCTGATTTAAATACCCAAGAGCTGCTTGGTTTGATGTTAGCTGTCATCGGCATCGTTTGTGTGACGTTAGGGGAATCACACGGTCAATCTAACACCAAGAAAAACGCCGATAAACTGGCAAAAGAACGTTCATTTTCTACAAGTGTAAGGTGTGAATCATGAGCCAATTTTTTACGATGTCATTTGGATTTGTCGTGATGGCTGCCTTGGTCGATATCGTGGCTAATATGGCGCTCACACGTTCTCACGGCTTTAAATACAAAGGCTGGGGCATTACCGCGATTGTGTTGGTACTGGCTGCATTCACACTGTTGGCACAAGCGGTGAAAGAGATCGACTTAGCCATTGCTTACGCCTCTTGGGGCGCGATCGGTATCTTGGGTACCGCAGTGGGTGGAGCCTTGCTGTTTAAGCAGAAACTCAAGCCAATCGGCTGGTTTGGTATCTTTGTGGTGATTGCTGCAGTCGTGGTGATGAAGACGGCTTGATGTTATTTACTGAATCCTACATATCGTCATTCTGAACAGCGAGGGACGAGCGTGATTCAGAATCTACCAACAAAAAAGTGCTGTGGCAGAGGGGTTTTCTCTGGCTTTACAGCACCTTGATAGTAGATTCCTGATCTTGCCTAGGCTCGTCGGAATGACGGATTCATTAGTTTATTGAAAAAGAAAAATGACCAATCCTACAGCTCGTCATTCTGAACAGCGAGGGACGAGTGTGATTCAGAATCTACCAACAAAAAGTGCTGTGGCAGAGGTGTTTTCTCTGACTTCACAGCACGTTGATAGTAGATTCCTGATCTTGCTTAGTCTCGTCGGAATGACGAGGTCTTTCTTCTCGCCTTAAACAATAAAGCTGGCGCCTTCTTCTGCACTCGATACGTTTTGGCGGATCACGCTAAACAAGCCTCGTCCCCATGTTTGTTGGGTAGATTCGGTGTCGAAATGAATCAACTCGCGACCAGTGGTATCGCTTAAGTTGTTCAGTTCGCCCGTTTGGCAATCCAGACGAATCAAATCGCCGTTGTGCACCAAACCAATCGCGCCGCCACGAATGGCTTCTGGAGAAACATGAATCGCAGACGGAATTTTACCTGACGCGCCAGATAAACGACCGTCAGTAACCAGCGCCACTTTAAAGCCCGCTTTTTGCACGTTACCTAAAATTGGCATCAGCTTGTGCAGTTCAGGCATGCCGTTTGCCGCTGGGCCGTTGTGTGTGACCACAACGATGCAATCTTTGTTCAGCTCACCACGTTTGTACGCGGCTTCCACTTCGTGTTGGCATTGGAATACGATCGCAGGTGCAACAATCACGCGTTGCTCTTCTTTAACCGCAGACACTTTCACCACGGCTTTGCCCAAGTTGCCAGTCAGTACGCGAGTGCCGCCAGTATTTTGGAAAGTGGCGTCCGGTTTGGCGATCACGTCACCGTCTTGGCTGCCTTGGCACGGTGTCCAAGTCAGTTGTTCATCGACAAGGCTCGGCAGCGTCATCTGATCTTCAAATTCACCAAACACGGGTTTCACATCGCGATGCAAAAGCTCAGATTGATTCAAGCGGTGCAATAACGCAGGCACTCCACCCGCGTCTTGGAACGCGTTCATATCGGCTGGGCCGTTCGGGTAAACGCGCGCTAACAAAGGAATCACATCCGACAGATCGCTGATGTCTTGCCAGGTGAGCAAGATGCCAGCAGCACGCGCCACGGCGATCATATGAATGGTGTGATTGGTACTGCCGCCAGATGCGAGTAGAGCGATGATGCCGTTGACCAAGCTCTTTTCTGTGACCACTTCTGCCAACGGACGGAAGTGTGCAGAACCCGCCGTCATTGAGGCGATTTTCAGAGCCGCGTGATCGGTTAACGCTTTACGCAGTTGGGTATGGGGATGGATGAATGCCGAACCTGGCAGCATCAAGCCCATGGCTTCGAACACCAACTGGTTGGTGTTGGCTGTGCCGTAAAACGTACACGTCCCCGCAGAGTGGTAAGCGCGACACTCCATATCCAGCAGAGCGTCTTTGCCGACTTCACCTGCTGCGTATTTTTGGCGCACGTCGACTTTCTCTTCATTGCTGATGCCTGTTGCCATCAGACCCGCTGGTACAAACGCAGTCGGTAGATGCGCGTAAGACAGTGCGCCCATCAGTTGCCCCGGGGCGATCTTGTCACAGATGCCAAGCAGTAATGTGGCATCAAAGACATTGTGGCTCAAAGACAACGCCGTTGATTGCGCAATTAAGTCACGCGAAAACAGCGACATATCCATGCCTGCTTGACCTTGAGTCACCCCATCGCACATCGCTGGCACACAACCTGCGACTTGCGCTGTATGTCCGTAGTCCGCCAGCACTTGTTTGATTTGCGCTGGGTAGTCTTGGTACGGCTGGTGGGCGCTCAACATGTCGTTGTAGGCGCTGATCAGCGCGACATTGGCATGAGTAAAATCGAGAATATTTTTCTTTTCAGAAGAGCAAGAAGCGGCGACTGCATGGGCTAAGTTACCACAAGATAAACCAACACGGCCTTTGCCAGCTTCGGCTTGCACTTCGGTGCGAGCAAGAAACGCAGCGCGCGCTTCACGGCTGCGCTCGGTCAAACGTTGTGTGACCTCAAGAACAACAGAGTGAGTCATTACGCCACCTCGATCGCTTGCATTTTGATTAGCTCAGCGGCAGAGCGTTCCACCACGTCGCTGATGTCTCCGTCGATACTGACGATCAGAGTTTGAGGCTCGTTGTCTGGGCGCTCTAGCGTCTCGAATTGGCTCTTCACCATGTTTTCTTTCATGAAGTGGCCTTTGCGCATACGCATGCGATTAAGGATCAACTCCATATCGCCATCAAGGAACAGGAAGGTCACGTTGTCGTTGCCTTCGCGGATCTGATCGCGGTAAATCTTTTTCAGTGCTGAACAGACAATAATGCCGTGTTCGTTTTTGCTTTCTAGGCTGTACGCCGCATCACGAATGCGTTCTAGCCATGGCTTGCGATCATCATCGTTCAGAGGCTGGCCCGATGCCATTTTCTGAATGTTCGCTCGTGGATGAAGATCATCACCATCAATGAATTTACGCCCTAGCTTTTTCGCTAGATGCTCACCAATTGTGCTTTTACCACTAGCACAAACGCCCATAACGATGACACTACTACCAGCCATAACTTATCCTCATAACCAAATTTGCGCGTGATCTCAATTTTTGAATTCACTTTAAAATATGGGTTTATCTTATTCATGTTATCGGTAACATGTTACCGGTAACTGAAATAAATGTGAACCATAACACAAACAATAATTCTTAAAGGTGAACCTATGGAGCAATTAACCCAAGCCCCAGATCCTACGTTCCTACTGACGATTGCAGGCCTTGCCATTGCAGCGTTACTCGTTCTGATCATTAAACTGAAAGTCCATGCTTTTGCTTCCCTTACTATGGTGAGTTTAGGCACAGCAATCGCCACTGGCGTGCCTTCTGAGAAAGTCGTATCGACCATGATGGGCGGCTTCGGCGGCACACTGGCTTCCGTGGCATTGCTGGTTGGTCTTGGTGCGATGATCGGTAAAATTCTTGAAGTGACTGGCGGTGCGAAAGTGCTGGCAGACACTTTGATTGGTCGCTTTGGTAAAGAGCGCGCACCATTTGCTTTGGGCGTCGCTTCATTACTGTTTGGCTTCCCAATCTTCTTCGATGCAGGCCTTGTAGTGATGATGCCAATCATCCTAAGTGTGGCGGCTCGTTTTGGTGGCTCGCCAATTAAATACGCGTTGCCTGCAGCCGGTGCTTTTGCGGTTATGCACGCGTTTGTTCCACCACACCCAGGTCCGGTTGCAGCGGCAGAATTCCTTGGCGCAAACATCGGTCTGCTATTGGTGGTGGGTATTTTAGTTGCTATTCCAACTTGGTACCTTGGCGCTTACCTATTTGGTTTGTACGCGGGCAAAAAATTCGATATCCCACTATCTAAAGCCTTCTTTAATGGCGAAGCGATGGTGGATGAGCGCAACGCACCAAAATTTGGCACGGTTATGACCATCCTTGTGCTGCCAGTCCTGCTAATCTGTTTGGATACGGTATTGAACACACTGGCGGTTGCAGGTTTGATTGATGGCAAAACGGCACTGGTTGAGTTCCTACGTATGCTAGGTAAAACCCCAGTCGCGTTGCTGATTACTTTGATTGTCTGTCTGGCTGTGTTTGCCAAAGACTACGGCATGGCAAAACTAGAAAAATTGTGTGGTGAGTCATTGGCTCCAATCTGTGGCGTTATCCTAGTAACGGGTGCTGGTGGCATGTTTG
Source organism: Vibrio sp. V43_P6S15P86 (assembly GCF_009904725.1). Classification (NCBI taxonomy): domain Bacteria; kingdom Pseudomonadati; phylum Pseudomonadota; class Gammaproteobacteria; order Vibrionales; family Vibrionaceae; genus Vibrio; species Vibrio sp. V43_P6S15P86. Next base: position 19,015 of record NZ_WXWT01000408.1, on the reverse strand, counting down.
GCGGCGTACTGCGCTCAAGCGGCATCGGTGATGCACTGGCTGACGTTCTTACAGACACAGGTATGCCTGTGATTGTGGCGGCGTTTGTGATTTCAACCTGTCTGCGTGTTGCTCAAGGCTCGGCAACCGTAGCGCTAACCACTACGGCGGCTCTTATCGCGCCAGTTGTGGCTGCATCAACAGGTTTGAGTGAACTAGACCTTTGCTTTATCGTAATCGCGATTGCGGGTGGTGCAACGGTACTGTCTCACTTCAATGACTCTGGTTTCTGGTTGGTCTCTCGTCTGCTTGAGATGGATGAGAAAACCACATTAAAAACTTGGACGGTAATGGAAACGTTACTTGGCGGTATCGCGTTTATTATCGTCGCAACATTAAGCTTTATTCTTTAGAGGTTCCCCATGACAACACTTGAACAACGATTAAGAGAAATCAAAATCGTCCCAGTTATCGCAATCAACGACGTAGCACACGCTCTGCCACTGGCAAAAGTGTTGGTAGAAAACGGTTTACCATGTGCGGAAGTGACATTCCGCACCGAAGCTGCGGCGGAGTCGATTCGCATCATGCGTGAAGCGTACCCAGAATTGTTGATTGGCGCGGGCACCGTTCTGACCACAGAACAAGTGGATATCGCCATCGAAGCGGGTGTGGACTTTATCGTTAGCCCAGGCTTCAACCCAACCACAGTGAAATACTGTCAGCAACGTGGCGTGACTATCGTACCGGGTGTAAACAACCCAAGCTTGGTTGAGCAAGCGATGGAAATGGGTCTGCGTACGTTGAAGTTCTTCCCTGCTGAGCCATCAGGCGGCGTAAGCATGCTGAAAGCACTCACGGCGGTTTACCCAGTGGAATTCATGCCAACAGGTGGCGTAAGCCCATCCAACGTGGAAGATTACCTAGCGCTGAAATCGGTTGTGGCTTGTGGCGGTACGTGGATGGTACCAACCGCAATGATGGACAACGGCGATTGGGAAGGCATTGCTGAATTGGTTCGCGCAGTTAAGTAAAACGCACAAACGGCTCCGAAATACCCCCGAACGTTAGAAAACGTGACACTAAAAAGGGTCATCAAGTTACTTGATGACCCTTCTGCTTTTTGGAATGAAACAGCTTTAGAAGTGATGCTTCATAAAGCGCTTAATAAAGTGAATGAAATCTGCTTCGGCTAGCTTCGCGCACTTCAATGTTTGGGCGTGAGACAGTTCTACATCTCCCAAGCCTTCTGCCATGTTGGTGATCGCACACACTGCCAATACGGGTAAGCCGCAATGCGCCGCAGAAATCACTTCTGGCACGACCGACATGCCCACGACATCACCACCGATGATTTGCATCATGCGGATTTCGGCTGCGGTCTCAAAGTTGGGGCCTGTGTAAGAGACAAACACACCTTCATTCAGGTGAATGCCATTGGCTTTTCCGACTTCAAACGCTTCTGCGCGCAGGTCTTTGTCGTACGCATTGGCGAGGCTGAAGAACCTCGGGCCGTACTCTTCATCATTCGGACCGATCATTGGCGACTCAGGCATGGTATTGATGTGATCATGAAATACCACCAGAGAACCGACATCGATGCGTTCTGGGCGAAGTGACCCTGCCGCGTTGGTGACGAGCAAAAACTCACAGCCCAGCTTTTTAAAGGTGCGTACGGGCGTGGTCATGACCTTCATTGAGCCGTGTTCGTAGTAGTGACCGCGACCTTTCATGCACACTACGTCTACGCCGCCCATGCTACCAAGTACCAACTCACCAGAGTGGCCTTGCACGGTGCTAACCGGAAAGCCTTCGAGCTCTTCGTATGGAATGACCACTTTGTCTTGTAGCTCGTCTGCCAATACGCCTAAGCCAGAGCCTAAAATAAACGCCGCTTTAGGTTGGAAGTTTGGTTTGCGTTCGCGAATGGTTTGTAGCGCGTCGATTACTGGATCGTGATTCATGTTAGTCACCTTCTGGTTGTGTGTTGATTCCATTGTGTGACTTTCTGCGCTGGTTATCTTTGCTTTATTCGCTACTATCATCCTTAAAAAGAGGATGATGAAATTTGCTAGGACTCAATGCATGAAGTCAGAACCATTTGAGCGCGTGACGCTGAAGATGCTGCGTTACTTTTACGAGGTCGCACAAACCAAGCATTTCACTAAGGCGGCTGAGAATCTCAATATCACCAATTCGCCGTTGAGCAATCGCATCAAAGAGTTGGAAGAGGTGCTTAACGTCAAACTGTTTGAGCGTGATTCAAGAAACGTCATGCTGACGGAGGCCGGACGATTGTTGGAGTCCAAATGCCAACTGATTTTTCAGACCTTGGATGTCTCGCTCAATCAAGTTCAGCAAGTGGGGTTGAACCAGAGAAATATCTTGCGAGTTGGTGTGGTAAGTAGCGCATTTTGGGGCGGATTTGATCGTCTGTTACAGCGCTTCCATGCTGAGCATGACACTTATCACGCCGACATTTTTGACCTTAACCCAGAGACGCAAAAGAAGCACCTGAGCGAGAAGAAAATCGATGTGGGCATTGTGCGTTTTGCTGATGCACTCAACATTTATCCGTATCAGTCGGTATCTTTGGGCAAAGATGTGTTTGTGGTGGCGGTGTCGGAGCAACATGAGTTAGCCAGCAAATCTTTGCTGCGGCTCCAAGATTTAAAGACGTGTGAGTTTGCGTTTATGAGTTTGGCGAATTCTGCCTCGGCAAACTTCATCATCAATGCCTGTCTGCAAGAAGGCTTTTCACCCCATATTGGCAAACAAGTGGTGGAGCCAAGCACCTTGATGGCGTATGTGGCAAACAGCAATACCGTGACGTTGGTGCCGTCGACGTTTTCTCAGCATCATTGGCATGGGATTCGTTTTATCAAGCTGAAAGAGTCACTGCGTGCAGACTTGTGTCTGATTCATGATGGTAAGCAGGAGAGTGCTATTAAAGCCGAGTTTATTCGCACATTATTAGAGAATGCGAGTTAAGCATGGGCTAACAAAAAAAGGTCATCCTAAGATGACCTTTTCAAATGATTCGCTGAAATCAGCAATGCGATTAGCGCGTAATTATTTTCCAGATTTATTTATGTGTGTAAGATGTTTTTCCTACACTAACCTGTCATGGTAACGAACTCTTCAGAGCCCGTTGGGTGGATAGCCACAACAGAGTCGAAGTCTGCTTTGGTTGCGCCCATCTTCATTGCTACGCCGAAGCCTTGGATCATTTCATCTACCGTGAAACCGATGCCGTGTAGGCCAACAACCGTTTCTTCTTCGCCCGCACATACAAGCTTCATCTTACATGGTTGACGGTGCTTAGTAACAGCGGTGTACATCGCCGTAAAGCCAGATGTGTAGACTTTGATGTTGTCTTTGCCGTACTTCTCTTCTGCTTCTTGCGTTGTAAGACCGATAGTGCCGATTGGTGGGTGGCTAAATACCACAGTTGGTACCAAATCGTAGTCCATCTTCGCGTTTGGTTTGTTGTTGAAAAGACGCTCAGAAAGTTGACGACCGGCTTTCACTGCTACTGGTGTTAGTTCGATACCGCCTTCCATGATGTCACCCACACAGTAGATGCCTTTCACGTTGGTTTCTTGGTATTCGTCTACCTTGATGTAGCCTTTTTCGTTCGTTGCCACACCGGTTGACGCTAGGTTGATTGCGTCTGTCGCTGGGTGACGACCGATTGCCCAAATCAGTTGGTCAACGTTTTGGCTTTCACCGTTTTCTAGGTGCAGAGTTAGGCTGCCATCGGCTTCTTTTACCACTTCTTTTGGTACAGAGTGGGTGTGCAGTTTTGGACCTTCTGCGTCCATCACTTCAACCAACGTATCGATGATCATTGGATCGAAGCTACGCAGTGGTGACTCTTTACGTACGAACAGGTGCGTTTCTGTACCTAGCGCGTGCAGTACGCCAGCAATTTCAACTGCGATGTAGCCTGCGCCCACAACCGCAACGCGTTTTGGTTGCTCTGCTAGGTCGAAGAAGCCGTTTGAATCGATGCCGTATTCAGCGCCTGGAATGTTTGGAATAGTAGGACGACCACCCACCGCGATCAGTATGTGATCTGCTGTGTAGTGTTCACCGTTTACTTCGACAGTTTTTTCGTCAACAAACTTAGCAAAGCCTTTAATCACGTTTACTTTGTTGTTGCCAAGAACGCGATCGTAAGATTGGTGAATACGACCAATGTACGCCTGACGGCTCTCAACCAGTTTGCTCCAGTCGAAACCTTTCACGTCGACATCAAAACCGTAATCTTCTGCGTACAGGTTCATTGCTTCTGCGATTTGCGCGCCATGCCACATCACTTTTTTCGGTACACAACCTACGTTGACACAGGTACCGCCAAGGTCTTGAGCTTCGATTAGCGCAACTTTTGCGCCGTACATCGCCGCACGGTTTGCAGATGCGATGCCGCCACTGCCGCCACCGATACAGATATAGTCAAAATGAGTCGCCATTACTTTCTCCAAGAGCTTATAAATTTTATCTGGTACATAGATAGATTGGGATGACCTTGCCCGAACTCAATGCCACCGTTATCCCACTATCATAAATCGAATTCGACTAATTCCTAAATGGGAAAAAGCGACAATACTTATGACAAATAGCGATGAGAGGCACAAAAAGAAGAATAAGCACGACTGGAGGGAGAAGGTGAGAGCATAAAAAAGCGCAACGAGAATATCGTTGCGCTTGAAGATAGCAGTACTGAAGTGCTTACTCTGGCACAATCCAGTCCACTTTCCAGTGGCCAGTTGCTGGTGCGATCGCGTCTTGCAGGAATGGCAGAATCTCTTTCATCTGGCTTTCCAGTTTCCATGGCGGGTTAATCACGATCATGCCGGATGCCGTCATGCCGCGCTCGTTGGTATCGGGTGCAACACCTAACTCGATTTGCAGAATTTTACGAATACCGAGTGCTTCCAAACCTTCGATCATATCTTCGATGTCGTGGCGGTTTACCACTGGGTACCAAATCGCGTAGATACCGGTTGCCCAACGTTTATGGCTCTGATGAATCGCTCGCACCACATCGCGGTACTCTTTCGCGAGTTCGTATGGTGGGTCAATCAGCACCAAACCACGACGTTCTTGTGGCGGTAAGCTTGCTTTGAGGCGTTGGAATCCGTCCTCTTTGAAGATGCTCACTTGGCGATCACGATGGAATTCTTGCTCTAACAATGGGTGATCGGCTGGGTGCAGCTCGGTCAGCACCATGCGATCTTGTGGGCGGATTTGCGCGCGCGCCACACGTGGTGAGCCTGGGTAGTAACGCAGCTTATCACCGTTGTTGAGCACTTTGATGGCATCGATGTAGCTTTTGATGTCTTCAGGAATGTTTGGGTTATCCCAAATACGCGCGATGCCTTGCTTGTATTCGCCCGTTTTTTCAGACCATTCGTGAGTCAGATCGTAACGGCCCACACCCGAGTGGGTATCGTGATAAACGAATGGCTTATCTTTTTGTTTCAGCGCATCAAGAATGAGGCTTTGAACGATGTGTTTGACCACGTCGGCATGGTTGCCAGCGTGGAAGCTGTGGCGGTAACTTAACAAATTAAACTCTCGAAACACTCTTTGGCTGAGTGTGGTCTGTGATTTTCACTCTATGGCGGTATTATACTCAAGTAACTTAAAGATGTAGAACTTCCAATCAAATCTGTTCCTCTGATACGGGGACGCTATTGAAATTTCTTTAAGTCACCCACACTTACTATTGGTAATCGAATTGAACTAGGTGAGTTTCTCGCACTCAAAAGGGTGTGCAATTTCATTTAGGTATAACAAGACTCAAGGACAGAGTAGCGCTGGTTGACTATATGGTCATCGCGGCATAGAGAAAGGGAACGGAGCTCCCCCAATCCATGTTGCTGGCTCGTCTGTACATTGAGTTGGCCTATCTACACAAAATAGACAGGCAATCACAGAGTCAAAACACAAAAGGAATTATTCATGTCTAATCCTCTTCTGACGTTTACGGACCTACCTCCGTTTTCTCAAATTAAACCAGAACACATCAAGCCTGCCGTTGAGCAAGCGATTGCTGACTGCCGAGCAAAAATCGATGAAGTTCTACAAGACAACGCTCACCCAACTTGGGACAGTGTGATTGCGCCAATTGAAGAAGCGGATGACCGCTTAAGCCGCATCTGGTCGCCAGTGGGTCACATGAACTCGGTAGTGAACAGCGAAGAGTTACGTGAAGCTTACGAAAGTTGCCTACCAATTTTGTCAGAGTACGGCACTTGGGTTGGTCAGCACAAAGGGTTATACGAAGCGTACAAAACCATCAAAGCGAGCGAAGAATTTGCAACGTTAACTCGCGCACAGCAGAAAACCATCACTGATGCACTGCGTGATTTCGAGTTATCAGGCATTGGTTTGCCATCCGATGAGCAGCACCGTTACGGCGAGATCAGCAAACGCATGTCTGAGCTCAGCTCTAAATTCTCTAACAATGTACTGGATGCCACCATGGGTTGGACCAAGCACATCACGGATGAGAAAGACCTTGCTGGCATGCCAGAATCGGCGCTGGCAGCAGCGAAAGCCGCGGCAGAAGCAAAAGAGTTAGATGGTTACCTCATTACGCTGGATATCCCATCTTACCTACCTGTCATGACGTACTGCGACAACCAAGAGTTGCGTAAAGAAGTGTACGAAGCGTATGTGACGCGCGCCTCTGATCGCGGTCCAAATGCTGGTAAGTGGGACAACTCAGAAATCATTACTGAGCAACTGAGACTGCGTCACGAAATTTCACGCATGTTGGGTTTCAATACTTACAGCGAGAAATCGTTAGCAACGAAAATGGCCGAAACGCCAGATCAAGTGTTGGGCTTCTTGAATGACCTAGCGACACGTGCGAAACCACAAGGTGAACGTGAAGTCGAAGAGTTGCGTCAGTTTGCGAAAAGTGAGTTTGGCGTTGAAGAATTGAATGTGTGGGATATTGCTTACTACAGCGAGAAACAAAAGCAGCACTTGTTCCAAATCTCGGATGAAGAACTGCGCCCGTACTTCCCAGAATCAAAGGTTGTCAGTGGTCTGTTTGAAGTGCTAAACCGCGTGTTTGGCATGACAGTTACTGAGCGCGAAGGCGTGGACACTTGGCACGAATCTGTGCGTTTCTTCGATATCTTTGACGCTGAAGGCGCACTGCGTGGCAGTTTCTACTTAGATCTCTACGCACGTGAGCACAAACGTGGTGGTGCGTGGATGGATGACTGTCGTGGTCGTCGTATTACGCTCTCTGGCGAACTGCAAACGCCGGTGGCGTACCTAACGTGTAACTTCAACCGTCCAGTGGGCGACAAGCCAGCACTGTTTACGCACGATGAAGTTGTGACACTTTTCCATGAATTTGGTCACGGCATCCACCACATGCTGACGCAAGTCGAAACTGGCGCGGTATCAGGCATTAATGGCGTACCTTGGGATGCGGTTGAATTGCCAAGTCAGTTCCTGGAAAACTGGTGTTGGGAAGAAGACGCACTGGCGTTCATTTCTGGTCATTATGAGACAGGCGAGCCGTTGCCAAAAGCGATGCTAGATAAGATGCTCGCGGCGAAGAACTTCCAGTCGGCGATGGGTATTTTGCGTCAGCTAGAATTCGGTTTGTTCGACTTTACTCTGCACACCGAATACGACCCAGAAGTGGGTGCTCGCGTTTTAGAAACGCTGGCGAAAGTGAAAGAGAAAGTTGCGGTGGTTCCAGCAGTTGAGTGGGCGCGCTTCTCGCACAGCTTCGGTCACATCTTCGCTGGTGGTTACAGCGCGGGTTACTACAGCTATCTGTGGGCGGAAGTGCTGTCGTCAGACGCGTATTCTCGCTTTGAAGAAGAAGGTATCTTCAACAAAGAAACGGGTCAAAGCTTCCTGAACAACATCTTAGAAATGGGTGGCAGTGAAGAGCCAATGGAGCTGTTTAAGCGCTTCCGTGGTCGTGAACCACAAATTGATGCGCTCTTGCGCCATTCTGGTATTGCAGCGTAAGCGCACGCTGTCTTTTCAAAAATACTAAGGCCAACCATTCGGTTGGCCTTTTTTTGTCCATTTTTTATAAAAAATTCACGGATTCACACTGCGGTTAATTGGGTTCTGCAGCGATATCAATGTCTCCGTAGACTGAACCTCATCAATGGCTTGCAGCTTATCAATCAACACAAATTGCAGTTCTTCAATCGATTTGCACATCAATTTGACGAATATGTTATACGCGCCCGTGGTGTAGTAAGCTTCAACGACTTCGTCGAGCGCGTTGAGTTTTTCTAGCGCGGAATGGTAATCACGAGCTGCGTTTAGGTTAATACCAATGAAGCAGCACACATCGTAGCCGAGCTTTTTGGTATTTACGATCACCTCCGTTCCTTCGATGATGTCAGCCGATTTCATCTTCTCAATACGCACATGGATAGTGGCAGGGCTGACATCGAACTGCTTGGCCATTTCTGCGTAGGGCGTTCTGGCGTCAGCCATCAGTGTTTTTAATATTGCGCGGTCAAGGTCGTCGAGTTTCGGCAGGCTCGCATTCATACTATTATTTCCGTTAGGGATAGAGTTTTACCTCCCTTTTATACTCATAGCGGATAGGATTCACAAGGTTTGGCAGGAGTAACTGCGGGTTAACTCCGAGCTATGGAGATAATGTGCAGCGTTTTCTGGTTATTGTCGCGCTATGTTGGAGCGCGTTTGCCGCGGCCTCAAATCCGAAAGTTTTGGTCGTGCACTCCTATCATCAAGGTTTTTTCTGGACGGATTCCATACAGCGAGGTATCGAGCAGCAATTGGGTGATCGATCGCTGGATATGCGCGTGCTCTATTTAGACTCGAAACGTAACCAGAGTGAGCAGTTTTTCGCTCAGCTTGAATCCTTATATCGTACGAAATTAAGCACAGAACGATTCGATGCCATTTTAGTGAGTGATAACAACGCGCTTGAACTGATGCAGCGTTTGGCGCCAATCATCAAAGACACCCCGGTTATATTTAACGGCATCAATAATTATCATCCTTCTTTGCACCAATCTCTGAACGCCACAGGAGTAACAGAAGATGTCGATTTGGAGGCAAATTTAGCACTCATAGAGCGCCTACACCCTGATTACACCCAAATTCTTATTGTCAGTGACCATTCCGTAACGGGAGAGGTATTACGCTATCAAATCGACGATTTTGTAAATGAACATCCGCAATATCGCGACAAAATCGTGCAAGTCATTCCCAACAGTATCATTGACTTAAAGCAACAAGTGGCGAAGCTGAATAAAGATAAAGTCGTCCTGTTTTGGACCTATTACCGAGATAAACAGGGTGTGGTTGGCAGTGAACGTGACTGGATTGGCGTTAACAGAGCCTCAAATGCGCCGCTGTTTATGGTGCACGACATTGGCTTAGGGCACGGTGCGGTTGGTGGCGTGATCCAAAGTGGTTATCGGCATGGCATTGAGAGCGCTGAGATACTTGAGTTTGTGTTGGATAACCCTGACCAAGCTCTGCCAGCTGTGAAGAAAAGTGATTCTGAAATCAAGCTCGATTATCAAGCTGTAGTGCGCTGGGGGCTGGGGGCTGAGCAAGAGGTCTCTGCGGTATTTTTTAATAAACCGATGAAGTTTTCTGAGCGTTTTGCCAAAGAAATTCGCTTGTTTGGTAGCCTGTTTGTGGTGATGTCGGTGGTCATTTTGTTGATGGGTTACTATTTACAGCGGATGCGTCGCAGCGAGAGTGCCGCGCGAGAAAGCCAAGCCATCTTAGAATCGATTTTTGATCAGAGCATGCAGTATATGGGCATTTTGGATGCCAACGGTGTACTTAAATCGGGCAACGATCACCTGCAATCTTTGCTGTATCACCAAGGGCTGCGTTTAGACCGACCACTTTGGTTTCATCCCAATTGGAGTGAGAAAGCACAAGCGTTGCTTGAGGCGTATTTCCACGCGCCTCACCATCAAGTGTCGACGTTTGAGGCTGAAATTTGGAGTAAAGAGCACGGTACATTGGTGTTGGAAATTTCACTCAAGCCTTTTTCTCAGCAAGTAGGAAATCAAAACCAATACTTGTTTGAAGCGCGCGATATCACTAGTCGTAAGTTGATGGAAGATAAGCTCTATCAACGCGAATCAACCCTGCGTAACTATTATGAGCAACAGCCCGTCATGATGGTGACACTCGACAGCAATAACCGCATTCAAGAAGTGAATCGATTTGCTCAGCTACTCCTCGGCTACAAACCGATGGACATGCTCGGACACCGCCTAAGGGAGTTTTATTTTGATGACAAGGTACTGTTTCCTCGCCAAGTGCTATTGCAACCCAATCAACAGGTGCATGGGGTCTGGAGACGTGAAGTCGAGTATCGCCATGCAAATGGTCATCGTGTTTGGGTACGTGAGAACATTCGTCCACTGAGTGAATCTGATCAGCTGTTGATTGTGGGTGAAGATATTACAGAAACTAAACAGCTTTCCGAGAAACTGGAATATCAAGCGCGCTATGACTTACTGACAGGGACTTATAACAGAAACCACTTTGAACTAGAGCTCAAGACCGCACTGCGTGAGGTGGACAGCCATCGTCGCGTCCACGCCATGCTATACCTCGACTTAGATCAGCTAAAAGTCCTCAATGATACGGTTGGGCATGATGCGGGTGACGCGGCGATTCAATTTTGCGCCAGCATGTTAGAGGAAGTGCTGCCATACAATTCCATCTTGGCTCGAATGGGAGGCGATGAGTTTGCGGTACTACTCAAAGATTGCGACGAATACGGCGCCATTAATATCGCCAAACTGATCATCTCGACGTTGAGTGAACATCTCTTTATTTGGGAAGATACACGCTTGTTCATCAGTTGTTCTATTGGTATTCGTATCATCGACCATACGGCAGAGACGCCGCAAATGGTGCACGCTCAAGCAGACTCTGCGTGTCATGCCGCCAAGGAGCAAGGCCGTAACCGCTACAATCTGTTCAGCTTAGATAACGAAGAGCTACAACGTCGCCAGATGGAAATGCAGAGCGTCAATCTGGTGCATGAGGCATTGTCGAATCAGCGTTTAGAGTTGTTTGCTCAACCGATCAAAAGCTTACAACAGCACGATGCTCAGATGTATTTTGAGATTTTAGTGCGCATTCGCAATGGATATGGTGATTATGTTTCTCCTGCATTGTTTATTCCTGCCTCCGAGCGCTACAACATTGCGCATTGGATTGATAAACAGGTCATTACTCAAGCGCTAGAATGGTTTGAGCAACGCCCAGAGGTGGTTGAAAAACTCGGTCGTTGTTCGATAAACCTTTCCGGTCAATCTATGGGGAATCAAGAGTTTATCGATTTCTTATTGGAGCGATTGGAACGTTCGTCCATGCCGTGTGAAAAAATCTGTCTAGAAATCACCGAGACAGCTGCGATGAGTAATCTTGAGCAAGCCATTGAGCTCTTCACCAAGCTCAAAGCGCTGGGTTGCATGATTGCATTGGATGACTTTGGCTCGGGCTTGTCTTCATTTGGTTACTTAAAGAAACTTCCCGTTGATATCGTGAAAATTGATGGTCTTTTCGTGCGAGATATCAACGTAAATGAAATGGACCGTGTGATGGTTCGCTCGATCAATGATCTGGCAAAACAGCTAGGCAAAGTGACGGTGGCGGAGTTTGTCGAAAACGAACAAGTCATGCAGCATTTGATCGATCTTGGTGTGGATTATGCCCAAGGCTACGGTATTGGGCATCCTCAACCGCTTTCTGAGTTAGTTGAGCGACTGACGGCTGAGTAGTCTTGTCATATCAAGCTCAACCTAGCATTGAGAGGTAACTTAGGTATACACTCAGCGCCAGTTACCGCGATTTTTTATTGGAGCCTCCTTTTGCAACTGCAATTGATCTGTGAAGACCCGTCTCAACAACCTCATCTGGATGAACTGGCTGCGCGCTGGCAGCTTTCTCACACTGACGAGAGCGATTTTGCTTTGGTGCTGACCACCGAGCGTTTAGAGCTGCGTAAAGTGGATGAGCCAAAGTTGGGCGCTATTTTTGTCGATTTAATTGGTGGCGCAGTGGGACATCGCCGAAAATTTGGTGGTGGTAAGGGCCAAGCCATCGCAAAAGCCGCAGGTTTGAACAAAGGGGCAACGCCAACCGTTCTAGACGGCACGGCGGGGCTGGGACGTGACGCATTCGTTTTGGCTTCGCTCGGCTGTAAGGTACAGATGGTGGAGCGACACCCGGTAGTCGCAGCGTTGCTGGATGACGGCTTAGCGCGTGCGAAACAAGACCCTAAAATTGGAACTTGGGTATCAGAGCGTATGTCGCTGATCCATGCCTCCAGTCATGATGCATTGGAACAGCTGGCACAAGATGAAGACTTTGTTCAGCCAGATGTGGTGTATCTCGACCCTATGTATCCGCACCCAGAAAACAAGAAGAAATCGGCGCTCGTAAAAAAAGAGATGCGCGTTTTCCAATCGTTGGTTGGCGCCGATTTGGACGCCGATGGTTTGCTAGATCCTGCCATGGCGTTAGCCACAAAACGCGTGGTGGTGAAGCGCCCAGACTATGCAAACTGGCTGAACGAGCAAAAGCCGACTATGGCGATTGAAACCAAAAAAAATCGCTTTGATGTCTATGTTAAAGCCTCAATGGCATAACTTCCTGACCGCTCAACTTTTCTTGTCACAGTACGGTGTATCGTGCTGTGATCAAGCCTCTCTTTCTGAATCGTTACTGATAGTTTTCTCTTGCTAATTCTCCTCCCTGACTGTATATCTAACTAAGAATTATTATTATTTCACTTGTTGTGATGCGGTCGATAATTGGGAAGCTGGAGTAGTAGAATGGCTAAACGCTTATGTAAAATGAGTCGTAAACAGATCGCGGCGGAGCTTGGCGATATCCATCGTTTAGTTGTCGCACCAAAGTTTGTTTGTCGCTCTTGCGCACGCTCTTCAGCGGCCAAAGATACCCTGTGTAAGCCAGCCGCTATTCCGCCGCAAAAATGCCAAGACAAGCCATTGAACGAGCAACAATCATGTGGCTTATTGGCTGAAGCGCTGCCAGTACAACCGATTCCTGTGACAACAAAACAAAGCAACGAAAAAGCAGCGATTGTGAAGCGTGTTGTTGAGCGCGTGAAAGAGAAAAAGCAAGCCGAAAAATCCCTGGAGCCAGTAAGAACCGACGCACCAGTATGGTTTGATTTAGCGGATAAAAAGTCGCTTAAGAAAGCGAAAAAAGCACTGAAAAAGCATTATAAGCAGCAGAAAAAGTTGTTAAAAGTAGCGAAAAAACAACAAAAGTTACTTAAGCGTCAGCGCAAGCTGGAAGCGCGCAATGCCAAGCTAGAAGTGTTGTTGCCAACGTCGCCTAAGGCGTTGATGAGCGCAAGCTCGCAAATGAAAGTGCATTAATCTAATCCCAAAAAAACGCTCTCCAGTTGGAGAGCGTTTTTTATTGTCGGTATGTGTGTTGAGAGCGGTCGCTTTACTTCTTGGCGTAGCTCATTTCGATGCGCTTTTTCACCCAGGTTTCGTTAATCCATAGCGATAACATGATGATCGCACCGCCAATGGCGAGTCGCATGACATCAACATCGCGGTTCCAAATCACAATGTTCACAATCAAACCCGCCGGAACTAATGCGTTGTTCATTACTGCAAGTGCTCCTGCGTTCACCATGGTTGCGCCTTTGTTCCACGCGAAGTAACCAAAACCGGAAGCAATTAAACCAAGGTACGTCAGAATGCCCCATTGCGTTGCGGTGGTGGGTAGTTTGTCGAGGTTGCCCATCAGAGCGAAAGCCACGGTTGCTACACAAAGCGCACCTAAGTAGAAGTAACCAAACACGGTGTGTTGTGGCAAATCAACCGGCTCACTTTCCATGATGTATTTGTAGCCTACCTGACCAATGGCAAAACAGAGGTTTGCTCCTTGTACGACCAAAAAGCCCAGCAGGAAGTCTTCATTAATGCCTGCAAACTTAATCCAGGCTGCGCCAAATACAGCAATCGCCGCGGTAACCAAATACCAAGGTGAAAAGCGACCTTTCAAGAAGTCATAGATCAGCGTGACGTAAATGGGTGTGAATACGGTGAACAGCAATACTTCTGGCACGGAAAGGAGCAAAAAAGATTGGTAGTAGAAGCAGTACATCAGACCAAGCTGAAAGCCACCGACCGTCATCAGTTTCGCGATTAAGGATTTGCTAACGCCGCGGAATTTTAAAAAGGGAATGAAAACCAGACTCGCCAGTGCCACGCGCATGAACACCGAGAACCAAGAATCAACCTGACCAGCGAGGTAAACGCCGATCAGGCTAAATGAGAATGCCCAAAGTAGGGTAACTGCGGATAGATAAGCCATGGATGAGAATCTTTATCAACAACAAATGTGCCCGCAGTCTAACCAAGTTTTAACGTCGCGCCAATCAGTCTTTTAGCGGTACGACCAGCATATCGACTGGAGAGCAGTTAATCAGTTGTCGAGTCGAAGACAGAATCTTGCTCCAGAAATCTTGGTGATGACCACAAACCACCAAATCGATACTGTAGTCTTGAATGGTATCGCACAGCTCATTACTCAAATCGCCACTACCGACCAAAGTATGGGCTATTGGGTATTGCGCATATTCTGCGAAATTCGCCAATTGTGTGCGCGATGCTTCCATTGCTTGATGTTGCGCTTCTGCCATATTGATGTCGATAAGCCCGGTGTAGAGCTCTGCGTAGTTCACGTCGATGTGAATAAAAGAGACTTTCGCATCCAGAGGTTTAGCCAGTGATACGGCTTTTTTAATCAACACTTTACTGTCGTCTGACAGGTCGACTGCCACAAGTATGTGTTTGTAACTCATATTGCTATCTCCTTGTAAGGTCATAGTTTTAGATTAGCACTAACCCCCAAAAAAATTTGCTGAAGTGATCTCATATCAGTGTCGTAGGTACAAAGTCTTGTCTCAGTAATCATGTTATAGTGGCGCTATACCCAAGTGACTTTGAGATGCGGAGTTCAGCGCTCCGTTACTGACTATAGTTCAAGTAAAACCTTGCCTCTGATGTAGAGCAAGTCAATCTCGCGGCGTCGTTTATCTCGAGGTTACTTGGGTATATTGCATGCACATTAATAGGAGTTAACATGCTGTCTCAAACTATGGTCGAACAATTGAATGAGCAAATTAACCTAGAATTTTTCTCATCCAATCTATACTTACAAATGAGTGCTTGGTGTGAAGACAAAGGTTTTGAAGGTGCGGCTGAATTTTTACGCGCTCACGCCGTAGAAGAAATGGAGCACATGCAACGCCTATTCACCTACGTAAGTGAAACTGGCTCAATGCCAATTTTGGGCGCTATTGATGCACCAAAGCATGATTTTGCTAGCTTAGGTGATGTTTTCCGCGAGACCTTCGAACATGAGCAAATGATCACGGAAAAAATCAATAAATTGGCACATGTTGCATTTACTAGCCAAGACTACTCAACGTTTAACTTCCTACAGTGGTACGTGTCTGAACAGCACGAAGAAGAGAAGTTGTTTAAAGGGATTTTAGATAAGATCGAATTGGTAGGTGAAGATGGTAAAGCATTGTTCTTCATCGACAAAGATCTAGCACAAATGGCGAAAGAAGGTTCATCTTCAATCATGGATGCTCCAGCTGCGTAAACGCGTTGTTTGACGCTATAAGTAGCGGGTAAAGACGAAGCATTGATCGTCTTTTTCTCTTGAGCATTGTTGAAGATGTAGGGAGGAAAAGATGATCAGTGGAGACACAATCTTATTTGCGCTAATGGTGGTAACTGGAGTCAATATGATTCGGTATCTCACCGCTCTTCGTTCTCTAATTTACATCATGCGTGAAGCGCATCCGTTGTTATATCAGCAAGTTGATGGCAATGGCTTTTTTACCACCCATGGAAATGTCACCAAACAGGTGCGTTTGTTCCACTACATCAAAAGTAAAGAATATCACCATCACCACGATGAGATTTTTACTGGTAAGTGCGAAAGGGTGCGTGAGCTATTTGTTTTATCGACCGCTTTGCTCGGTGTTACCTTACTCGCGGCCTTCATTCTTTAAAGAATCAATAATCTAGCGAGTTAATCTCCTAGGATTGCACGGGCATGCATAGCGCTTACCGTTTAAGCGCTTTTCCCCTTCGAGATTTGTCGGTAGAATGTCGCGCCTAGAAAGCAAGGATGTGCAATGTGCACATCCTTTTTTATTTCGATTCGATACCAATCAGTCTAAGAGCTACCGATGAGTAAGAAATTTGATGTTGTTGTAATTGGCGCAGGCGCAGCGGGTTTGATGTGTGCTGCAGAAGCCGGCAAGCGAGGCCGCCGTGTTTTGGTGCTCGATCATGCTAAAAAGCCAGGACGTAAAATCCTTATCTCAGGCGGTGGCCGTTGTAATTTCACTAACTACGACGTCTCAGCAAGCAACTACCTATGCCAAAACCCGCATTTCGTTAAGTCGGCGCTTTCTCAATACACTAACTGGGATTTTATCTCGATGGTGTGTAAGCATGGTATTGAATTTGAAGAGCGCGATCACGGTCAGCTGTTTTGTGTCGATGCGTTTACGGCGAAAGACATCGTGAAGATGCTGTTGGCTGAGTGTGATATGCCGAATATCGAGCAGCGTTACCAATGCGATGTTCACTCAATTGAGAAAATCGATGAAGGCTTTCGTTTGCATGCTGGCACTGAGATTGTCGAGTGTGAGTCTTTAGTTATCGCAACAGGTGGCTTGTCGATGCCAAAACTGGGGGCGACACCATTTGGTTATAAAGTCGCGGAACAATTTGGTCTTCGAGTTATCCCAACTACGGCAGGGCTGGTGCCATTTACGTTGCATAAAGAAGACAAAGAAGACTTTGCTGAATTATCTGGTATCGCGGTACCTGCGGAAATTACAGCTGAAGATGGCACCATGTTCAAAGAAGCCCTGTTGTTCACACATCGTGGTTTATCTGGCCCAGCCGTTTTACAGATTTCATCATTCTGGCGAGCGGGGCAAAAGGTGTCGATTAATCTGCTGCCAAACGATGATGTTGCCGAGTTATTAGAACGCAGCCGTGAAAAGCATCCGAATCAGTCGCTCAAAAATACGCTCGCTAAAGTGCTACCAAAGCGCTTGGTTGAAGTCTTGATTGAACGTAAAGAGCTGGTCGATAAACCGCTAAAGCAGTTCAATCAAAAGGAGCTTGCGGCGATTGTGGATCGTTTAGAGCATTGGGATATCGCCCCGAATGGCACTGAAGGCTACCGAACCGCGGAAGTGACACTAGGCGGTGTGGATACCGATCACTTATCTTCTAAAACCATGGAATGCAAAAACATCAAAGGGCTGTACTTCATTGGCGAAGTGATGGATGTGACTGGCTGGTTAGGGGGCTACAATTTTCAGTGGTGCTGGTCGAGCGGCTTTGTCGCGGGTCAGTGGGTGTAATCAAACGCTACACATCCGCATAAAAGATAAGATAAAAAAGAGCACTGAATCGTATTCCGTGCTCTTTTTATATTCTCATTGTATTCCCACAGCGAGTTACTCGTCTTGATACTTTTCGAGTTTGTTGTAGAGCGTTTTAACGCTAATGCCTAACTCTTGCGCAGATTCCGTTTTATTGCCTTGATTCTCTTCAAGCGTATTGAGAATGGCGGCTTTTTCTAGCTCTTCTAGCGAAACGCCCGCTGGAACAAGGTCTTCGATGCTGGTGCCTGTTTCCAATGGTGGCGTATCGAAGATCAGGTGTTCATCTCGGATAGTGTCATCAGCCAAAATAAACGCGCGCTCGATCGTGTGTTTGAGCTCACGGACATTACCTGGCCAATCGTGTGCAGCGATTTTTTGGATGGCAGAATCAAGAATGGTTTTGGTTTTAGCCTCATTTGCGTTGCGGTGCGCGATAAAGTGCTTAGCCAGACCGACGATGTCACCGCCTCGATCTCGCAGTGGCGGTATCGTTAATGGGAAGTGCGATAAACGGAAAAACAGATCTTCACGCAGGAACTGCTCTGCAATGGCAACTTTAGGATCACGGTTGGTGGCGGCAATGATGCGAGTGTTGGCGATATGCACCGTATTACTGCCCACTGGGCGATATTCTCCGGTTTCCAAAACACGCAATAGCTTCACTTGATGCTCGATAGGCATCTCGGTGATTTCATCTAAAAACAGCGTACCGCCTTCTGCCTGTTTAAATACACCTTGGTGAGTTTTATTCGCTCCGGTAAAGGCGCCTTTTTCATGGCCAAACAGTTCACTATCGACCAACTCTGGGCTAATCGCACCACAGTTAATCGCGATAAAGGGTTGTTGCTTGCGATCGCTAGCTAAATGAATGGTCTGTGCGACTAACTCTTTACCCGAGCCGCTTTCACCGACAATGAGGACGTTGGCTTCTGTTTTTGCGACGCGTCGGATCATGCGATAGAGCTGATGCATTGGCGATGAGGAACCCACCAAAAGGCCAAATTGGTCGAGATCGCTAGTGGACACTTTACGTCCTTGATCTTGTTTTTGCTGATAGTACTGGCTGACTTCGCTTAGGGTGTCCGTCAAAATGGCAATATCGACGGGTTTTCTGTAGTGAAAAATTGCACCTAAGTTCATTAGCTTATCCAAATTTTCGTTTGGAGCACCAGAGCTAATGATGATCAAGTCCATATCGTAGATGTCTTCGATATTAGAAAGGCGCTGGTAATCTGCGCTAGTAAAGTGGGCGACTTCAACAATCGCAACTTCCGGTTTGAGTTGTAGGAAATCTTCAATCCAACCATCTGCGGCATCGGTATTATGCAGACGAAATTTGTTCAGTTCCTGGCAAGAGGTGATAGCATCTTTAAGTGTCGGGTCTTGTATTCGTAGAAACAGGCTTGGCAACGACATAGAAATGTCCTCTTTACTATGACAGAAACAATGTACGTGGATTATTCTAAGTGCACAAGACAAAATATTGTCAGCAGAGATTTAAGGGTCTGTAGGCTATTTTAATTTTGTTTAACCTATCTTGGTGTATATCAG
>NZ_WXWT01000106.1:0-5190 GCF_009904725.1 Vibrio sp. V43_P6S15P86 | reverse complement strand
ATTCAATACTATCAATTATCTGCTGTGTTTTGCTTTGATCTAATGCATCAGGGTGTGGGGGCGCGAATGCTTCAATGTCATTATCGAAGTACATACCATGCGCTTGAGCAAACTCTTCTGATAGCGCAGCGCGAGTTAGAATATCTGCTCCTAAGCGGATATCACCACCAGCAACCCCATAAGCATCTTTAACCATCTTACTACCAAGGAATGATTTTGGGTTTACTGATACCAACATAGGGCCAGTGTCCTTAAGCTTTAGTCCGATTGCTCGTGACCACATCGTTAATGCCAATTTGCTTTGGGCATATGCTTCGCCATCTGACAATGGTTTATTACCGACTAAAGCGCTAGTGTTTACTGTTGTTTGTGCAGCTGAAGACAAATTAACCACACGACCCGTATCACCGAGCAACGGCAATAGCTCTCTAGTGAGTAAATAGGGAGCAATGGTGTTGACTGCGAAGCGTACATCAAGACCCTCTTTAGTTCTTGGATTTGGTGTTGCGTACACACCAGCATTGTTAATGATGACGTCTAAACGATTGAACCGTTCTGTTATCTCCATCACTATCTGTTTTACCGCATTGGGAGAGGACAAATCAGCAACAAGGCTTTCAACTTTACCACTTTTCATCTCCCCCAAACTTTGCTCAACTTGTTGAACTTTCTCTATATTCCGGCCATGGATTATTACGTGTTGTTCACGGTTAATTAACATTTTCGCGGTTTCTAAACCAATACCGTCAGTAGATCCAGTAACTAGAATTGTCTTTCGCATGATCGCTCTCATTGTTGAGGGTTATTATAGAACGATCATAGTGGCATCTTTTGCATTCGACTATTGAGACTAAAAAGAAAACACTTTCTAGGAAAAATTGAAAATAACTTTGTTGTTCTTTTTGTGGACGGTGCGACGAATTAACGTCTCATTAGATGCTACGGTTATACATGTGGTGCTCAAAAATTAGGCACTAGTTTGTACTCAAATAATAGCCAAGAGGTCTCTATGTTAGGTGAAAATCACTCATTAACTCATGAATTCCCAGAACATTTGGATACCATTACTCAGCTTACCGAAAACGATGCATCATTTGCTGAAACCGTTAAAAACTACAATGCTTTAGATAAGGAAATCCGCGTACTAGAACTTCAAGGAAGCCCGATTGATGATCACGAAATGAACGTGTTAAAACATAACCGGGCTGAGCTCAAAGACTGGCTCCACTCGAGAATTATGGGCTCTTAGCGACGCAATGATCATCGGCTCGTAAATTGCGGGCCGATTTTAGTTTCAAGGGACGATGCCAAGTATTACAACATTAGGAGTGCTGAGCAGGAGCTTGGAGCGGCAGGTGACCAGTTTTTACCCAAATGATCGTTTCTTGCTCTACAAAAGGAAAATGCTCACTCATATGTGGGCTTCGAATCCAAGAGAGAGCGGGATAGGTACCGAGCTCGTCTCTAAACTCTCCTGACAATACGAAAATTTCTTCGCCACCAAAGTGACGGTGTGGTTGAAACTTCTCACCTTTTGGCCATTTAACCAACGCGACATGTTCGTGCTCAAAATTATGCAGCGGCATGACTTGCAACCCACCGACACCACTCTGCCAGCTCGCGTGGTTTGTATTAATGCGAACTGTTTCAAGATCCTCAGATTCGAACTGATTTAGTTTAACTAAAATCACACAGCCTTCTTTGCTAAATGGTGCGTGTTGACTTCCTGGAGGGTTACGAAGGTAAGTGCCGGCAGGGTAGTCACCGTATTCGTCAGAGAATACTCCCTCGAGCACCAATATTTCTTCTCCTTGAGGGTGAGGATGAGTCGAAAACTGCGAATTTGGCTCGTACTTAACGACGCTGGTGGTATGCCCTGATTCTTTGGCTTCTCGTTCCAAAGGTTTGCGCCACACACCTTTGGAAGGGCTAGCGATCCATTCCTGTTGAGCAGTATCTATCACGATTCTTTTTGAAAAATCCATATTCAACATATTGAAATTCCGTTACTTATTTAATTACTAATTCTCATTAGTATACGTATAAAAACATCAATTGATTCATTTGTTGATAGCCCAATTCATGGATTGAGTACGAACATGAAATCGGAGCCTAATTTAAATTTCTGCTTGTGTAATGAGAATTGTTATATTATAACATCGAAAAATTAAATGTTATAACATAACAAAAAGGAAAAAGTAGTGAATAAGAAATTGGTGTCTCTCGTGATCGGTAGCATTTTTGCATCCCCTGTTTTTGCCGACACACTATCGAACCCACAGATTGGTGTTGTTGTTGATGGCTACTACCAAGATGGCCAACGTCATAATTCTGAGCGCGAAGAAGGCTTTGGTCTAGGCCATACGGAATTAAACTTCTCATCAAATATCGACGACAAGTTTTACGGCGCATTGACCGCGGTTCTTGAAAGTCATGGTGATGAGACAGAATTAGAGCTTGAAGAGGCATTCATCGAAACTTTGGCATTGCCATATGGTGTAAATGTGCGCGCTGGCCGATTTCTATCTGACTTTGGTTATCTGAATAACCAACACATGCACACCGATAGCTTTGTTGAGCGTCCAATTGCTTATCGTACTTTCCTTGGCTCGCACTACTACGATGATGGTGTACGTGCAAACATCGTGTTGCCAACCGACCTTTATGTAAAACTTGGTGTAGAAGCGCTCAGTGGTAGCAAAATGTCTTCTGTCGAAGATGGTTCTGAAGTTGGCGTGTACACCACGACGCTGAAGCTTGGGAATGACTTCTCCGAATCTTCAAGTTGGCAGTTTGGTTTAAGTTACCTGCGCAACGAAAACGGCAAGGTTAAAGAATTCGAAGATCACGACCACGGTCATGAAGAAGAGCATGATCACGATCACCATCATGGCGCAGCAGTGACAGGTGCGAACCTTTACGGTGCTGATTTTGTTTGGAAATGGGCACCAGACGGTAATTACAAATACAGCAACTTCACGCTATCGGCTGAATACATGCTGTTAGACGGTGTGGTAGACAGCAAATATAAAAACGATGCAGAGTCACCAGACAACTTAAGCGCATACTATGTTTCGGGCGTTTATCGCTTCAACCCAAGCTGGTCAGCTGGTCTACGTTACGGCGAAGCAGAAAGCTACGATGGTCATGCACACGGCGACCACATGCATTTTACTGAGCTGAATGATAAAGAAATGGATGCGATGATCGCATGGGATTCTTCTCATTTCGGTACTATCCGTGCGCAATACACTCGCATTGATAACCAAGACAGTGAGACAGACAACGTGTTCACTCTGCAATACGTGATGACATTTGGAGCGCACGGTGCTCATGCGTTCTAAGCTGACATTGAATAAATGCAGCTTGGTGATGATGGCAGCAGGAGCTGCCATCATCTCTTCGCCTGCTTTGGCTCTAAACATTTTCGTTTGTGAGCCAGAATGGAAAGCCTTTCTTGAAAGCCACGCGCCAGATGCCAGTATTTATTCAGCGACAACGGCTAAGCAAGACCCACATTACGTACAAGCTCGTCCTTCTTTGATTGCGAAGATGCGCCAAGCGGACATGGCAATGTGTTCGGGAGCAGAGCTAGAGGTGGGGTGGTTACCTATGCTGCAAGTTCGTAGCAGCAATGCGGCGGTGCAAAATGGTGCGCCGAGCATGATCTACGCGACGGACTTCGTGCGCATGTTAGATACTCATGCTCACGTTGACCGTAGCATGGGAGATATACACGCTCACGGTAACCCACATGTTCAATTTGCGGCAAATGACATGATTCCATTATCTCGTAAAGTCACGGAGCGCCTAAAAGCGATTGATCCCGACAACGCACAAAGTTACCAAGTGAATGGTATGAAGTTTCGTGCTCATTGGCGTAAAAAGCTTAAAGAATGGAATGAGAAAGGGGCGGCTTTAAAGGGTAAGCAAGTTGTCGGTTATCACGCGACGTATCGTTATTTGTACGATTGGCTCGGAATGAAGCAGATTGCCGATCTCGAACCTAAACCGGGCATTTCACTGACCACATCTCACCTGCAATCACTTACCAAGTTAGATGCTGACAGTTTTGATGCGATTGTTTACTCCTCTCATCAGGATCAGCGTCCAGCGAACTGGTTGCGAGATCATACTGGCAAACCTGTGATTCAACTGCCATTGACCGTTTCTGAGGGTGAAAGCTTGGATGAGATGTACGATCAGGTCATTGATGATTTACTGGGTGTGTTAGTGCCACCCGTTCCTGTGAAGATCTAAGTCATGGCGGATTATGCATGGCTTTTACCTGCGGTTTTTTGTGGTTTAATTGCGTTGGTTGGCAACATCGTTCTGGGGCAACAAGTTCTTAATCGTCAGATCATCTTTATAGATTTGGCGGTGGCGCAAGTCGCGGCATTGGGGGCAGCACTAAGCCACTACTGGTTGAGCCAATACGCGCTGTTCTCAGGCTCATTCTTTGGCGAAATGATTGGCCCTTGGGTGATGTCTTTGATGCTTTGCGGTTTGATTGCCTTAATGGAGAAACGATACCAGCAACATTTAGAGCCCATGATTGGCAGCTTGTTTGTGGTGTCTGCATCGCTGGCGATCCTGCTGGTGAGCAAAGACCCACACGGCGGAGACTTTATTCAAGGCATTCTTAATGGGCAACTGTTATGGGCGACTTGGGCAGACGTTTGGCCTTTGGCACTCATTACCGCTGCGATGTTGCTATTAGTTTGGTTAAAACCTGCGTTTATGCGCGGTAGTGGTTTTTATCTGATCTTTGCTATTCTGATGCCCATTACGGTCAAGTTAACCGGCATTTATTTAGAATTTGCTTTGTTGGTGATTCCAGCTTTATGTGCGGCAGCATTGAAGGGAACTCGATTCTTTGTCGCTAGTATCAGCATTGGTATTGTTGGGATCTTATCGGGTATTGCCGCATCGGCTCGCTATGACTTACCGAGTGGTGCGAGTATTGTGATCACCCTGTTTATTGCTGGCATGTTGTTTAATCTCTTGCTTCAGCCTTTTCTGGTGAAAATAACAAAACCAGCTTTTGTAAGAGATTAAGAGACAAGTAATATTGGTCTGATGAAGTAGTATTTGATTAATCAGACCAATACTTTTCTATCCAAGTCCTCCAATCGTGTAACTTTGCGCCTTCCAACACACTTTCTTACGTTGATCTTGCCATAGTCATCA
>NZ_WXWT01000379.1:0-5217 GCF_009904725.1 Vibrio sp. V43_P6S15P86 | reverse complement strand
CAACACTGGCTGCACGATCATCATACATATATGTTTTATTACCAATAGGACTATAACCATCAACATCGATAAACTTACAATCTTTGCCACCGATTGAAGAGCATTTATCAATGGCTGTTGTAATGGCTGTTTCGACATTGGGATTCGATGAGGAATATGCGATAACGCCATTAGAGCCAACAGCTATGGACTTATGGCCAGGTAGATCCTTATATTCACTGAAGTTAGTGGAGGTGCAACCTATCAAGCTAAGGGCGGCAGCTAAACTTAACATAGCTCTTATTTTAATCTTCACGTTTGCTGTACTCACTTTAAAATATTGAACCAAATAGTTACGATACTTCCAAGGACTCTGGCCAGACAAAATATGGACCGAAACGTTTACTGTATTTAAACTCACCACCTGAGGATTTACCTTCATCGGTTAATGAGTGCTTTCCGTCATCTAACGTTAAGTATCCTTTATTAACACACAAGCTGAGAAACTCATCTGTTTTAAGTTTGTGCTTTTTAGCTAACTTAGAGGAGCTGAGTTTAATTAGTTCATTATCTGTAACAGGCTTTTCAGTAAGTTCCGTATCTAAATTAGCAGCTTGAACTTTCTCTAACGAGATTCTAACTTCATCACTAATACGAATGATACGTTGAGCTTCCTCGTACGAATCTTTGTAGACATTGGGGTCTTCGTCACGGTCAATGAAGATACCCATTTCATTATTGTTTACTTGGCTAAACTCATAGAGGTTTAAACTTGTAATGATACAAGCACTTTCATTCATGTAGCACTTTGCATGGAGGTTTTTGCAAAAACTGGTACGCACAAAGGAGAGACCTTTTAGCCAGTTAATCTCATCAGGTTGTAGTTCGCTTTTGCCATAAACAATTCGAATGTCTATCTTTAATCGGTCTTTGTCTTCCAAAAGCTCTCGAATACGATCATTAAGCTTAAGAAATGGGCTGATGAGGATTAGCCTTTCAGAAGCGTTCTTTATCAGTTCTTCGAGGTAGTAGTTTGTTGCACTTGTATTTAAAAACTTAGCCATTTCATATCCTTGACATATAAAACCTAGCGCACATAGGCTACGACTAAGAAAATACTGAATCAAGTAGCAAAGATAAAAAACGCGTGGTCAAATGCCGCGCGTTGCGAATCACTCTTGAACAGTTAGTCAAGCGATCTTTTCAAAACCTGTTGTTCGTAAGTAGTCCCAGTAGTTTTGATGTATTGAAATACTTACTTGTCGTAGTTGTTCAATGTCAACTCCCTCAGCTAACTTGATGATCACACTATTATTTTCAACGACAGCACTTTCAACAATATCTAGCTGATTAAAATCATCAGCGAAAGCAGCTACATACATTTGGTAATCTTCTGGTTCCGGCATAAACGGACACTGTGCATTCACATCATCTTCAGTAATTTCTTTCAAACCTAATCTATATTTCATTATTACTCCTTAATTACCTAAAGGTCATCTAACGCTTGTTATACGACTATTAGTTTCCTGTTATGCGCACATTGTGCAGTTTCCTTGCAATATGCTCAACAGATGGCTTCATAGTTTCAATAAGATAAATTAATTGCATAAGTGTTTTGTTATTTATTATAGCCTAATCAAGATTTAATCGAACCGTTGAAGCATGGTGGAATTTACCCCCGTAATACAGATTCGGGGGTTTGACCTCCCGCCGCACGTCGCGCAATCGTCCTAGCCCGTCCTCACTTGCTCCGCGCGTCCGTCGGAGAGAACCCAGAAAAGAAGAATAAGCATTGCTCGACACTCGCAAAGCTTTGATGTTGTGAGTATGCAGCGTTCCGGTAGGTTAACGCGCCTTTGGTGTGGATAGTCTCTGCGAGGCTGGTCTAGCAGGAAGGAGGGCGGCTGCATCCAAGTGGCTTTGGGCTGCTAACCGCGCCGATTAAGTGATGAGGCTAGGTTTTTCTAAGGTGGGCGGCTTGGTGCCTCGTCGTCGCTCCGCAACTCCTTATCCCTGCGGGGCTGGCACCGTGCCTTTAATTGAAGTAGTCGACCAGTTTGCCTAGGAGGTATCTCGCAAGGTCATACGCGAGTACCACAATGACGGCGTTCACTATCGAGAGATGATCAAACAGCTCGATGATTTCAACTAACTGTCCATGCGTTACGTATTCATTCATTAGGTTTCGTCTCCACTAAACAAACCGCCAACAGGTTTGAGTTCAATATCTTGCTCTTGTCGTTGCGCATATTGCTCATACGGCGAACACGTGACATAGAAATTGGATGCGCCGCGAGACAGCTGGACGAGGCAATCGTCCAGATATTCCATCTTGACGCCCAACTTATTTAGGAATCCGTCATCGAGGTAAGTCACACCGCGTGG
Organism: Vibrio sp. V43_P6S15P86; assembly: GCF_009904725.1. Classification (NCBI taxonomy): domain Bacteria; kingdom Pseudomonadati; phylum Pseudomonadota; class Gammaproteobacteria; order Vibrionales; family Vibrionaceae; genus Vibrio; species Vibrio sp. V43_P6S15P86. Next base: position 2,853 of record NZ_WXWT01000379.1, on the reverse strand, counting down.
TGTGACAACCTCAAAATGCACGTTGACGTGTATCGAGGTGGCTTTGTGCCAACGTTCCACGGCAGAAACATAGATACTCTCTGAGTTCGCCAGTGGGAACCAAGCAGGAACGGTGCCTACGTCATGATAAGACTCATTCCCGCAACCAGAACCCGTACAGCCAGAACCACTAGAACCCATGACAGAACCAGGCGAACCACTTTGACCAGGACGTGCTTGACCTTGCGAAGTCGAAACGCCACTTTGCTGCGAAGTTTGATGAAGCTGCGTTCCTTCCGCAGTTGTCGTCTCAGAATCAGAAACCATACCAATAAGCGCATAAACTAAGTACCCAAATGAAAGCACGACCAGTGCCATAGCTGCTAAGAATTTCGGGTTAAGGAAGATGTTCTTTCCAAGTCCCGATTTGGTGATTTGCCCCGTGACGGTCGAGGCGTAGAGTAGGTGGACATCAAGCGGCACCTTGAGGTTATAAACCACATCGTCTTTGCTTGGTTTGGTGACCGTTCGAGTCGGGTCATGTTCCAAGATGCGCGGTTTACGGTTGGAAAAGAAGATCCCATCTTTACCCTTATGTTGCTTGGCCAACTCCGCGACACCTTTTAACTCTTTCGGGATTTGAGCAAAGTCAGGCGTGAGCAACACAATGTCCCAGTTGTAGTGCCGGTGCTCCATAAAGGCGTTGTTAAAGTTCTCGGGATAGATGATGCGCCCTTGCTCATCAAAACGTGTGCGTTGGCAATCATCTATCTCGCCATTGTCCAAACTGGACGTATCAATCGTTAGCCAACGAGAGTGAAACAGCTCAGAGAATCCGTCCGGTAAGTGAGGCTCAAAGTCAGTGAAAGGGCGCTTGTGTATGTTCGCCATTTTGAAACCTGCATTGACCGAGAAGATTTGCTGACACTCATCAATGAGGATGAATGCCCCAATGGGTGCCCAACAGAAGAAGTATTTCCAAAGCTCGAAGCCTTCAGGATTGCGAGAGCTAATGCGAATGAGCCGAGCTGTATCAGGAAACTTCTCACCAAGGCGTTGTTCAATCACTTCAAGTGGCTGCATGCCATGAATATTGGTAATGCAAATTCGACCTTCACGCAGTGCAGGCAGTAAGTCAAACCACACGGCGCAAGCCGATTTGTAAGAGCCACCGTGACCGTATCGAAATGAAGTAGCCATTCAATCACCAGTTAAAGAAACGCATAACTAAAGACGTAGCGAACGCATCAAAGATGACACGTAGCCCAGAGGTGACGCCGTATTCGGTCAAGATATAACGGACATCAGAGGGAAGCGCATTAAAGCGGTCTTCGACAAGCGTATAGACGCCATATTCTTCGAGCAGCAGCTGCGCAATCTTGAGTGCGATTTGTATCGAGGCAATCTTGATATCGAACCATACTGAGATAAGCCACATCGCGCCGTATTCAAACACGTTCTTTATCCATTCAATCGCCACATCAAAGAAGTCGAGAAAGGTTTGCCCAATGTTGGCAATAAACTCTAATGCTGAGTAGATGTATTCCATGTTATTTACTCCGATTACCAAACAGAACCCAAAGGGCGATTAAGGCACAAATGAACAGCACGACAGGGCGCACATACCCCGATACCGCATCAAAACGCTGTAGTCCTGATTCAACGGTTGCGCCTTTGATGTTAAAAGACTTGTCGCTTAATGTGCCGTTATTGAAGTTGGTGCCGATAGTGATTAAGCCTTTGATGTCGTCCACATAGCCTTGGATGTATTCGGCTTTTTCATCTATCGTGGTTTGCAGGATGGCAAAGTCTTCTGCCGTGAAGATTTCGCCAGTGATAGCGGTGCCCGTAGGTGTACCAAACTCAGAGCCAGTCAATAGACCCTCAATCGCATTTAAGCTGCTATCGAGTTCGCCCACGGAATCACCAAGCCCTTTTAAATCGTTACGAATACCAATGGTCGCGTTGGTATTGTTGTTCACCGCCGTAGTGATGTCGCCGTTGGCCTGTTGGATGAGTGCCTTGGTGTTTTTATAAATCTTGTTGTCATTGATTTGCTGCTCTTGAATGGCTTGAGTGTTATCAACCAAAGAGCCTTTCACATCAATGACCGCGTTGGTGATGTCCGCGTGTGACTGGTTGATATCGACGTTAAGATCATGAATGCCTTTGTTCACATCCACGTTAAGCCCTTTAATAGCAGAAAGGACTGCCGTGTCTGTCGATTCATCCGTACCAGGGTCTTCTACATCCGGTTCATCATCGACGTCACCGGGATTGATCGTGTTGGTTGAATCATCGGGTAGGACACTTGGGTCTTCAATCTCGCCTGTTGGGTCGTCAGGGTCATGGGTTGGGTCTTCCGGTTCATCGGGTGGAATGATGGGTTCATCCGGTCCCTTATCGCCCCAAAACAAAGTGCCACCTTCACACTGACGACCAGTGAACGCGAACTTGAGAGAACATTGAGAGTCGGGCGTGTACTGTCCATCAGGAACGCCAGTACAAATAATGGTGGATTCGTTCTTAGTGACTTCACATCGAGTGGCTCCGTAATCACCGTAACAAGCGCCCGTCACCAATTCGCCGTAAATGGCAGGGTGCCAGTACAATTTCACGGTATCGCCAATAGACTGTTTGAACTGGCAAGCGTCCATACATGAGCCGTCAGGATTCTCCCCATACTCGCACGGAGGAACGATGGGTTCACAGGTGACACCGTCACCATCATTTATCAATTCATAGTCAGCTGGACACTTAGCCGTATCATGACGGAACCATACAGTTTGAATTTTTGGGAAAGAAGAACTGTCGGTATTACACATTATACGTAAGCCGAACTCATCACTATCCATGTAACATGAGGTTGTGGAG
>NZ_WXWT01000029.1:0-5222 GCF_009904725.1 Vibrio sp. V43_P6S15P86 | reverse complement strand
TGGTGGATTCCATTATTCAAGACATAGAATCTGGGTTCCAGACGGTCGATACCCGTTGTCTGTTCATTATCGCTCACCCAGAATCCACTCTGGCGCACACACGATTCCTTGAAGAAAACCTCAACCGTCTGTTTGACGAAAAAGAACACAAACAGACAAAAGAGCTTGTCATCGCTGATACGCTAAAGTTGCTCGTTCGCGATTTCTATCAGGATACCGACCCGACAACACGCTGGCACCTTGATTTACACTGCGCGATTAGAGGTTCGAAGCACTATACGTTTGCAGTAAGTCCTAAGACTCGTCATCCTGTGCGAAGCAAGGCATTAATCGATTTCTTGGACAGTGCACACATTGAAGCTGTGCTCTTGTCAAACTCACCATCGAGTACGTTTAGCTGGTACAGTGCCGAGAATTTTGGTGCGCAGGCTCTGACAATGGAGCTTGGTCGTGTGGCTCGTATCGGTGAAAATGACCTCGATAAATTGACTGCGTTTGATTTGTCTTTACGTAATTTGATTGCGGAAACGAAGCCAGAACACCTACCAAAACCATGCATTAAATATCGAGTAAGTCGCACAATCGTTCGCTTGAACGAAGATTTTGACTTTATGTTCGACGACAATGTTGAAAACTTCACCTCATTTGTTCACGGCGAAGTGTTTGGTCATGATGGCGACAAACCATTAATGGCGAAGAATGAAAACGAAGCGATTGTCTTCCCGAACCGCCACGTCGCAATAGGTCAACGAGCAGCTCTGATGGTTTGTGAAGTGAAAACCCGTTTTGAAGAGGGTGAGTTGGTTTACGATTAATCCAACATTACTTTGAGAAGTTAATTGCAATTTACCGAGGCTTAACTGTAAGGTTAAGCCTCGTTTGTTTTTATCGGCCGCTATGGATTTTCAACAACTTATCCTGAACAAGGAACGACGCTGGCAACGTAACCTGATGGTTATGTCGATCGTGCTCGCTGTACTCTCTGCCATTCACTTGATGGTCGGAGAAATTTTCCTTTCTCCTTTTCAATCCTTATCTGCATTTGAACAGAAGTTATTGGTGGACTTGCGTTTACCGAGGTTAGTGTCTGCGGCAATTATTGGTGCTGCGTTAGCGGTATCTGGTGCGACGTTACAAGTGTTGCTTGGGAACGTGTTGGCTGAACCTGGCGTGCTTGGTATCTCTGGTGGTGCAAGCTTAGCAATGGTCTTAATCATGTTCGCGTCACCTGTTCTTCCTACCCCGATTGTTTTTATGTTGGCAGCGATTGCAGGCTCGATGGTATTCACGTTTGTTTTGGTGGCGATAGCAAGGGCAATGCACCTGACGACGGCTCGATTGCTTTTGGTTGGGGTCGCATTGGGTATTTTATCGAGCGCGATTGTGACGTGGGCTTTTTACTTTAGTGATGATCTCAGTTTACGCCAACTGATGTATTGGTTAATGGGCAGTATTGGCGGTGCAAGTTGGTATCAACATACCGTTACTTTAGTGATGTTACCGGTGCTTATCTGGTTATGTTGTAAAGGCAAGTCGCTTGATAAATTGATGCTGGGTGAGATTCATGCGACCCAATTGGGTGTCGATGTGCATCAAATGCGTTGGAAACTGATCCTCGCCATTTCTGTTTTGGTGGGTAGTTCAGTCGCTTTGGGTGGCATCATCAGTTTTGTTGGTTTGGTGGTACCGCACTTGTTGCGTTTGGCTTTTGGTACGGAAAACCGTTATTTATTGCCACTTTCTGCAATATCTGGTGCTGCGTTGCTTGTATTTTCTGACATCGGAGCAAGACTGTTATTGGACTCCGCAGAGTTACCTTTAGGTGTCATGACAACATCGATTGGCGCACCTATTTTCATCTGGATGCTGGTGAAGAGTCATGATGCACGTTAAACATATGTCGGTTGGCAGTCGATTATTGCCTCTTTCTTTTGAATGCAAAGCTGGCGAAATCGTACATATCGTTGGGCCTAATGGTTCCGGTAAGAGCACTTTATTGGCCGCGATTTCTGGTACGTTAAGTCACCGAGACGGTATGAGTGGGGAAGTGTACGTTGGCAACAAAAACTTGCTTACTTTACCATTGTCAGAGCAAGCTCATGTTCGAGGTTATTTGTGTCAGCAATCGCGCCCAGCGTTTAATGTTGATGTGTTTCAGTATCTCGCTTTATCTCTGCCAAGTGGTGCTGAGATTGCGGATATCAAAGTGCGTGATGCCGTCAATATGGTGGTGGAGCTGGTACAACTGCAAGATAAGCTTCATCGCAGTATTCAAACATTATCCGGTGGTGAGTGGCAGCGTGTCCGATTAGCAGGTGTATGTTTGCAGGTGTGGCGTACCATTAATCCTTTTTCGCAGTTTTTAATTTTGGATGAGCCAGCAGCACCGTTAGATATTGCGCAAGAGGGTCTGCTCTATCAATTGATTAACGCTATGGCGGCGCAGGGAATTGGAGTATTAGTTGCTAATCACGATCTCAATCGCACATTAAAGCACGCAGATAAAGTATTGCTGCTTAACAACGGTGTGCTGCACTCATCAGGAAATGCCGATACTGTGCTAACGGAAGAAGCTCTCGGGGAAGTGTTCAATACTCAAGTCAAAAGGGTCATCATAGATGAGCAACCTTATTTAATCTTTGATTAGTATTTAGGGACAATAAAAAACGACCTACTTGAGGTCGTTTTTTTAATCGAGAAAGCCAAACTTAACGCTTACTGAGTTAACGGTTTTAGATCTGCTGGGCGGTAGTAAACAGATTTGAGTACTTTGCCTTTACGAATGGTTTTACCTTCCGATACGAAATCTTCGGCGCATTTCGCGATGATGTATTCACCTTTCTGCACCGCCATCAACTTGATGCCTTGTTCCGCGTAGAATGCCTCTGTTTCTGAGTACTCTTGCTCGTTACGGCATACTTTGCTCATGTTGCTTGAATGTACTTCATCCCAGCAAGGAATAAATTCGATACCACGGTTTACCGCAACGTTTAATAGAAGATCAATTAAGTAGCTGATCGCCAGGTTGTCTTCTACTTTGCTGTGGCCAAGATGAACGAGACGGCCCATTAATACATACACGCTGTCTACGATGGCATCTGCTTGCTCAGTTTTACAATCTGCTTCTGCTAGCTCTGTTAGCTCTTCGATCGCCAAAGAGGTGTGTAGTGTGTCTGCTTGCGTATCAAGGCTTGCAGCGTCTGCGACTGGTAAGTCGAACGTACTACGGAACTCGGTGATATCACGGTATAAGTGATCAAAAATCTCTTGGGTTAGCTTTGACAGTTGCATTCTAATTTCCATTGAATCGATTGAAGCGGCAATGATACCAAACCGCACTTTGAACCCCAAGGGCATTGCATCTAACTGGTGATAAATCTGCCTTTGGGAATGGTGGTGCTTAACGAAATAGGTAAGGGAACAGCTTTTTACGTTCTTCCTCTGAAAGGGCGGAAACACGAGCGATGTTCGTATCGGGAATGGATTCAGGATCAGGATAGTGTTTTAGTACCTTTTCCATACTCTCTTCGCGAATCAAATGGAAGATCGGGTAAGGAGAACGATTGGTCAGGTTTTCGTCGTCTTCAGGCCTTGCGCCACCAAAACAGTAATTAGGATGGAAAGTCGCTACTTGGAAAACACCTTCCCAGTTTTGCTGCTTAATTAATCCTTCAACCCAATCTATGCAAAAGTTGTAGTCCCAGAAATCTTGTAGCATGTTGGGAACCACAACCAACGTGGTCTCAAGTTGTTCGGGCTCTGTGTTACTCAGCTCAATCAGTTGCAATAAAATATCTTCAAGAAGCGTTTCTTCTTGAGTCGCTTCACTAACAAAGATTTTGATTTGTTTATTACGTTGCGGCTTGGCAGCAAACGGACAAAGGTTGAGACCGATTACTACATCGTTGAGCCATTGATCGACCTGTTGAGTGATCGCTTCGATATCTGTGTTTTGTGTTGAACGCGTTGACATACGACTTTCTGGTTTTTATTAAAGTAGCGCAAGCATAGCAGAGTTGGTTATCCAAGTAACCAGAGAGGTATTACGCAAATGAGCGTACCTTAGCTACTCTTTAAACTCGCAGCGTCAGGTGTTTGGTCAGTATGCTTTCTTTCGGCAATGTGTTTCAAATACGCAATCGCAGCAAACATCGCTAGGTAGACTGCGCTTCCCCCCATAAGAACACTCGACCAACCACCATGCTGCCAACAGTAAAGAAGTAAGAATCCTCCTAAGCTACCGCCTACGTAGTAGTGTACTAAGTAGAGCGCTGTCGCGGTGGCTTTGGCGCGAGTGGCGTTCTGACCGACCCAACCGTAGGCGAGGGTATGAGTAAAGAAGGCACCAAAACTTATCAGCAACAACCCAAATAGCATTGCAGTCAAGCTTTCAACCGCCGCAATCCACATCCCCGTCATGCTCACTATCGCGCCTAAGAGCATACCGAGGATTGATGAATAACGTTTACTCCAGTGGCCTGCGCAACGAGAGGAGAAAGTCCCTCCCAAGTAACAAATAAAGATCAGTGAGGCCAACCCGACGGGCACATTGTGAGGTTCACTCACCAGACGGAACCCCATGACGGAGTAAAGGTTGACGAACAAAGCAAAGTTGAGTCCTCCTATCAGCATCGCGAACCACACGCGTTGGTTTTTAAAATGACCAATAAGCGCACGATTTTGATGGCGCAAGCTGCTTGATGACGGGGTGAAGTTGCGCTGTGTTGGCAATAAATAGTGAACGCCAATGACACCAAGAAGAGTGAACACCATCATAACTTCAATGGCGACATCAACACTGAAATTGTCCGCCAATAAGCCGCCGCTAATACGCCCTGCAATACCGCCTAATGAGTTAGCCGCAATGTACGTTCCAATTGCCATCGAGAAAGCGTGCTTGTCGAGCTCTTCTGCCATGTAAGCCACGGCGACCGCAGCAAAAGCGGCGAGCGCGACACCGATCAGTGCTCGACATACCACCAAAAACAGAAATGAGTCACCAAACAGCATCAAAGCGGAAAGGGTAGGAATCGAAAACAGACCAGCCATCATGACTGGCTTTCGTCCCACTGATTCTGACAACACAGCCATCGGAACGAGGCTAAAAGAGAGAGCGAGTGTTGAGGCCGCAAATAACCAGTTCACTTGCGTTTCTGAGATCGTGAAAATTTGGGCAAAAGTGGGCAGCATTGGCTGTAGTAGGTATAAATTTGAAAAAACCA
>NZ_WXWT01000088.1:0-5227 GCF_009904725.1 Vibrio sp. V43_P6S15P86 | reverse complement strand
CACCATATCTGCCGTACCATCGGCAAACTGAACATCGACTTCAAATCCCAGATTTTGAGCTAACATCAACATCCCTCTGTTTGTAGGCATGGTCATTCCAGACATTTGCTTTGTGCCTTTAATCTTGCAATAGCTGATAATTTTCTGCATCAGCACTTTACCTAAGCCTTTTCCTTTCAAATCTGAACGAACCAAAATAGCAAACTCAGCATCACTATTATCTGGTGTAATCAATGCGCGGGCTACGCCTATGATAGACGGTCCGTCGGTATTAAACGCTACCGCAACAAACGCCATTTCGCGGTCGTAGTCGATTTGAGTAAAGTTTGCCAAAGCCTCATGGTTGAACTCTCCAACTTCAGAAAAGAAACGTTTATAGAGATCTTCTTTCGATACGCTATTAATGAATTGAGCATGCAGCGGCTCATCCTCAGGCAAGATAGGGCGAAGCAGGATAGGTTGGCCATCTCGAAGCGTTACAGTTTCGACAAACTCTGCCGGGAAAGGGCGAATCGCTAGCCGTTTTTGGGCGTCTCCTTCGTATTTACACAGTGTGACATCTGCATCAAGGATAGTTAAATCGCTTCCGGACACCAGCACTGGATGGATATCCAGTTTTTGTATTTCTGGTAACTCAACTGCCATTTGGGAGATACGAACCAAGAACTTCGACAACTCAGTAATATCGAGCGCATCTTTGTGTTTCTGCAGGCGAATCTTTCCAGACTTTAAAGCAACAACGACAAGGTAGCGTGCAAGCGTCATGTTCAAAGGAGGAAGTGCAGCGACGGCATCTTGGGCGATATTCCATTCCGAGCCGCCTTGACCAAGCAAGATCACTGGTCCAAAGACCTTATCTACTGCAATACTAATCCGTAGCTCTTCAGCGCTGCCGAGCTTTGCCATCCCTTGTACCAAGAGCCCATGTACATTGGCAGAAGGGTAACTTAGCTTTACGGTATCTAGAATGGATAGCGCTGCGTTGGAAACTTCTCGACTGTTTCTTAAATTCAGGGCGACACCGTGTACATCCGATTTATGAGGAATGTCTGGAGATCGCAACTTAACCGCAACAGGGTATCCGATATTTTCTGCCATATGCACGGCTTCAATTTCGTCAGATGCAATCCATGTTGGCAGAACATTAAACCCGAACAGCTTAAATAATGGGCTAGTTTGATGCGTATCCAAGGTAACTGTGTTTTTATCCAGTAGTCGTTCATTTACCCATTCTTTTGCAGAACTCACACTTCCAGAGTGCAATGGCTCAGCCGTCGTTGGCGTTTCCATTAATTGCTTCTGGTTTCGTCGATACTCGACCAGGTGCATGTATGCAACGACCGCACTTTCCGGCGTTCGATAGGTTGGAATGCCAGCTTGAGTAAATGCCAGTCGTGCCTCTCTCGACGTTTGTTCTCCTGACCAGTTGGTCAAGATATTAAAATGCTTATGCCGAGGGTGAGCCTTGATCGCCTCAATAACAGCTTGAGCAGTTTCAAGAGGGGCGGAAACCGCAGAAGGACTATGCATAATCAAGATCGCATCTGCACAGTCGTTATTCATCAGTGCGTTAATGGTATCAATGTAGCGTTTTTTTGTTGCGTCACCAGACAGATCAATCGGATTTCGAGCGCGCCAGTTGGACGGGAGTGCAGTTTGTAATTGCTCAATGGCAGCGTCATCAAGTGTTGCGAGCTGGCCACCTCGTTCAATCAAAGTATCAACGGACATAACAGCAGGGCCGCCGCCATTGGTGACGATCGCTAAACGCTCTCCACGAAGTGGCACAGAATGCGTGAGTGTTTCTACCGCAGCGAATAGCTCATGCGTATTGCTGACTCGTAACATACCAGTTCGACGGATGGCAGAATCGTAAATTACATCAAGCGTATCACCATCTTGCTGTTCGAAAGTATTCATCTCTTTAGAGCGGCCCGCTTTTAATACCAATATACGGCGGTTCCGTGAAGCCGCTCGCGCAGCAGACATAAATCGTCGGGCATCCTGGATATTATCCACATAAAGCAGAATAGCTTCCGTATTCCCATCCATACTTAAGTAATCAAGCAAATCTGCAAAATCGATATCCTGTCCGCGTCCAATCGAAATGAACGAAGAAAAGCCAATATTCTTATCATTTGCCCAGTCTAACACTGTGGTACAAACCGCCGCAGATTGTGAGATGAACGCAATTTTTCCGGGCTTAGCCGCAACAGGAGAAAACGTGCAGTTAAATTTGTGCCAAGGCAAGATAATACCTAAGCTGTTCGGTCCTAAAACTCGAATATTCAATGATGAAATATTTAAAGGCTGAGCGTCATCAGAGATAACAATCGCAAACGGCGTGCCTCTCTCATCTAACTCTTTAAGCAGTTGCTCGTTGCGTGAAACGTTCGTACATAAAATCGCAATATCTGGCGTATAGGGTAGGGAAGCCACATCAGGGTAGGCTATAACTCCGGATACCGCTTTGTATCGCGGCGTTACTGGCATAATCGCGCCACCAAATCCACTTTGTAGAAGGTTACGCATAACGACATGCCCTGCTCGTAATGCTTTTTGAGATGCACCAATAACGGCCACAGAGTTGGGTTTAAAGAGTTTATGTAGTTTATTCATGCTGACTCCTAGCCGTTTGCAAGTAACGTTTGCCTATCGGTTTCATATCAATCATAAACGAATAATTTATTGATAAAACGCCTTCAGACCAGACATTGCACAAAATGTGGGCGATGCTTATGGAGTTTGTGTTATTCATCACATCAAAATCACAGATTATTGTATTTGATGCTTGATAAACGGCCCTGCTATCGGCATGATTTATCGTAATATTTATCCAGAGCATTTGTTACTTCATGAAAAAAATCGCAATCATCGGCTTGTCAGTCCTGCTTTCTGCTTGTGCATCTGAAACTTACATCACAGACGTAACTTCTGAAAGTTATCGAGAGGACTACAAATCAGATCGTATCTCTAAGCCAATTATGGCGTCTGAAAACGCTGTAGTAGAAAAAGACGTACAACCAACTGTTGTGAAAATGACGGCAAAGCCTGAAGAGAAGAAAGTAGTCAAGCTAACGCCAAAAGAGCAGGCGAAGCCAGTTAAGATCGTACCACCGAGTAAAAAGCAAGCAGGTATTCAACGATTTGGCTATACCATTCAAGTCGCGGCTGTGGGTAGCCAAGCGAAAGTCGATCAGTTTGCAAATAAGCTGCCACAGAACGGACAGCCAATTTGGGAAAACTACAAAGTCGTCAACGGTACTAAGTGGTTCTCAGTTTTATACGGAGACTACGCAACAAGCGCGGAAGCCAAGCAAGCGATTTCGACTTTGCCTGCTCAATTTCAGCAGTTAAGACCATTTGTTAAAAGCATTGACGCCATTAAAAACTCAGCTTACCCAACGCTTAACAAATTAAACTAACACATCAAATAAGGGAGCGAATAGCTCCCTTATTTATTTGTTCAAATCCTACTCGAACAAAATTCCTCACACTAAAATTACTGTACGTCACACTTCAAAGGTTTATCATAATAAATAGTATCTTTTGTAGGTCACGGAAAGATTGATTCATGATTAAAAATATTCTTCTACTATGCGGCGGCGGCTCTTCTGAGCACGAGATTTCATTATTGTCTGCAAACTTTGTCGAACAACAATTAAATCTTATTGAAGACGTTCACGTTACACGCGTAGAAATTAAAAACGAAGGTTGGATGACCAACCAAGGTGAGTTGGTTTACTTGGATCTCAATACCAAGCAGTTGTGCTCAAGTGAATCTAATCAAACCATCGATTTCATTGTGCCTTGTATACATGGTTTTCCAGGCGAGACAGGTGATATTCAATCTCTGTTTGAAATCGCAGGCATTCCTTACCTTGGTTGCGGGCCAGAAGCAAGTAGCAATAGCTTCAATAAAATCACATCTAAGCTTTGGTACGACGCTATCGGCATTCCCAATACGCCTTACTTATTCTTAACGCGCAACGATGAAGAAGCTCATGCTCAAGCTCATAAAGCGTTTGAAAAATGGGGAAAAGTCTTTGTCAAAGCCGCTCGTCAAGGGTCATCTGTTGGATGTTACAGCGTCACAGAAAAAGATAAACTTTCCAATGCAGTAAATGATGCGTTTGGGTTTTCTGACCAAGTGTTGGTTGAAAAATCAGTAAAACCACGAGAGCTTGAAGTTGCTGCATATGAGATGAATGGCCAGCTGCACATAACGAAGCCAGGCGAGGTTATTGCACCTGACGGTGCTTTTTACTCGTACGATGAAAAGTACAGCAGTTCAAGTCACTCGCTCACCGAAGTTGAAGCGAAGAATCTAACCCAAGCACAATTAGATGCAATTCAGCACGCATCTGAAAGGGTATTTAAGCAAATGAATCTTCGCCATTTGTCTCGTATCGACTTTTTCTTAACGGAAGATGATGAGATTTACTTAAACGAAGTAAACACATTCCCAGGTATGACTCCTATCTCGATGTTTCCTAAAATGCTTCAAAATAACGGGCACAAATTCCATGAGTTCTTGGAAGATTGTATAAACAGTGCAAAGTGATTAACGTTATCGAGGCGCGTTTTATGATAGAAATTGTTTTCTAGAGCAAGGTTTATTCAAGCCGTATTTGAATATTGCTCAGTAGCAATTATGATTATATCAACGCATTAAACAGATGACTCAGTGGTATGGCGATTTCAAACTATAGAGGTTTTAACCTGCAGTCAGGCGGACCGGATGGCAGTATTTGGAAGGTTAAAATCAAAAACCACGTCTTACAAGGTAGTTTGACGGCGGTAAAGAAAAGCATTGATTGGTGGTGCGATACCGCATCAATTATTGATCCCAAAGAGTTTGCTGCGCTTGGACAAAGAGCGCAGCAAGTTGGTGGTGCAAAATCAGAAGTCTTTAACGGTTATACTATTCAAAATGATACAGGTCAGCCCAACTCTTGGTACTGTATGTTTAATGGTAAACTGATTAAGGGTAGTAAAACTGCTATTCAACGTCATATCGAAGCTTATTTAGTTGCAAAGCAAAAAGCGATGCAAGCTCAACAACAAAAGAAACAATAGAATGACTCTGGTATATTCAACAGAAACCGGTCGAATTAAGCCGGAAGAAGAGAAAACATCTCGCCCCAAAGGCGACGGTATTGTACGAATTCAGCGCCAAACGAAAGGACGTAAAGGTAAAGGTGTATGCATCGTTACAGGTTTAGAC
>NZ_WXWT01000272.1:0-5290 GCF_009904725.1 Vibrio sp. V43_P6S15P86 | reverse complement strand
CTCATCAAGACGCAATTCATTACACAGGCTGGGTTAGCCTTTTCACTTTACATGCACTGTGGCCATTTTTATGGATATGGGCAACATTGTGGCGCAAGGAGCGAGGCTGGGGCTTCAAACAACTAGAACAAGAAACCCACGACATTCATCAACGCCTTGAAGAACTCATCGACGAAGTCAACGAACTCAAAAACGAAGTATCGATGTTGAAACAACAAAAGATTCAGCAAAAGCCTTTGACTGAACAAAGTAAAGAGGACGAATAATGGATTTATTGCTGATTCTGACTTATGCAGCTCTTTGTATCGCCATTTTTAAAGTCTTTAATATTCCTTTGAACAAGTGGACTGTACCCACTGCCGTACTTGGCGGCGTAGTGTTGATAGGGACACTCGTGCTGCTTATGAACTACAATCACCCATTTACTCAGTTAGGTAACCAAGTATTCCCAACCACGCCCATCGTCTCTGGTGTACGTGGCCGCGTTGTGGAAGTGCCCGTTCAAGCGAACCAACCGCTCAAAACCGGCGATATTCTTTTCAAAATCGACCCTGTGCCTTTTGAAGCGGAAGTCGCACGCCTTGAAGCGAAAGTGAAAGAAGCAAGCCAAGGCGCGCTGGGTTTAGAGTCTGACTTGAGAGAAGCAGAAGCGGCAGTTTTGAAAGCGCAAGCCGATAGAGATAAAGCGCAAAGAGAATTTAGCCGATATCAAAGGGGCTTTGATCGCGGCGCGTTTACGGAACAAGATTTAGATACTCGACGCCAAGCGTACAAAGCGGCAGAAGCCATGTTAGACGTTGCCATTTTGCAGCAAGAGCAAGCACAGATCGCATTAGAGTCGGAAATCGGCGGTGAGAATACCCAAGTCGCGCAACTACTCGCTGAGCTACGTAAAGCAGAGTTCAACCTTGAGCAAACCGTCGTTCGTGCGCCAACCGATGGTTACGTTACGCAATTGGCTTTACGCCCTGGTGTGATGGCTGTGCCGTTGCCGCTTGCCCCTGCAATGACCTTCGTGCATACCGAAGACATTACGTACACCGCGGCATTCAGACAAAACTCGCTACAACGTTTGAAGGCAGGCTTTGAAGCGGAGTTTATGTTCCGTGCGATACCGGGCAAGGTATTCCGTGGCGAAGTCATCGACGTGATTCCAGCCATTGGTGAAAGCCAAATTCAAGCCAGAGGTGCTCTGCTTGGTACCGATGCCCTGCGCACAAGCGGACGTGTATTTGCGAAGCTGAAAATCACGGACGATTTGAGCGAATACCACCTACCAATGGGTACCGCGGTTGAAGTCGCCGTTTACTCAGACAGCTTTACTCACGTGTCAGTGATGCGCAAAGTGCTGATTCGCATGAAGAGCTGGCAGAACTATTTGTACCTAGACCATTAATGAACAGCTAGCTCATTCATTTATCGATGAAAATAGTATCAGAAAGTGTAATCGGGGGCTGGCAATCAGCCTCCGATTTCATTCTAGCCATCCAGACAGATAGCATTCCCACTTTTATCAATATTCTGTATAATGCGCGCCTTATTTTTAATGCTTGCTAAAAAACAAAGCCAGTCAAAGGGATACGTGAATCAAATCACACATTTCCTGAAGAAAAATAGAGCAAACAATAAGCAGCTTGGTTGTTTTGGATATATGTTACACAATCAAATAACCAATGCTTTCCAACAATATAAATGAACGTTCTTTAAAATCGACCATTGAACTGAGGTTATCTATGAATCTTTCTGCTAAAACCGTTGTGGTTATTGCAATTGGTGCTGCTCTTTACGGCATCGGTGGCTTACCTATGTTTGGCATCCCTGTGTTTGCAAACACAACGCTAAAACCAGCCATGGCAGTATTAGCATTATTCTCAGTACTATTTGGCCCACTTGTTGGCTTTTTGGTTGGTTTTATTGGCCACTGGGTCACTGACCTATTCGCAGGTTGGGGCGTATGGCTCACTTGGGTACTTGGTTCAGGTATTGTTGGTTTGATTATCGGTCTATTCCCTTCTCTAACGCGCTACCGTTTAGAGAAAGGCGATTTCAATATGAAAGACTTCGTGTTATTCGTAGTACTTGCGCTATTAGGCAACGTATTTGGTTACGGTTGCTCTGCATTCCTCGACACGATTTTATACGCAGAACCGTTCACTAAAGTGTTTACCCAGCTTTCAATTATCGCGATCGGTAACACCATTCTTATTGCTATTGTTGGCTTCTTCATTCTTAAGTCTGTCGCTAAACGTAACAAGCAAAGCCGTAACTTAACAGAGGCTTAATGTCGAATGACAATCGAATTTTCTAACTTCTCTTTTAGATATGAGTCGCTGGACAAACCGACGCTAAAAAATATCAATCTAAGGATAGAGAAAGGAGAGAAAATCGTCATTATCGGTCCAAGTGGTAGTGGTAAATCTACCCTTGGACAATGTCTTAACGGACTGATCCCACACGCAATCAAAGGGGAAACCAGTGGAACATTGACCATCAATGGTCAAGACACCGCCCCTTTCGACATGCACCAATACACTGAGCAAGTTGGCACCGTACTGCAAGATACGGACAGCCAATTCGTCGGTTTGAGCATTGGCGAAGACATCGCATTTGCGCTGGAAAACCAGCTAACTTCTAACATCGACATGTACCCATTGGTCAAAGCCACGGCCAAAATGGTCGACTTGGAACAGATGTTAGATCGCTCTCCCCACGATTTATCTGGCGGGCAGAAACAGCGTGTTTCTTTGGCGGGCATTCTCGTCGATGACGTCGATATCCTTTTGTTTGATGAACCACTAGCTGCGCTTGACCCTAAAACGGGTAAAAAAACCATCGAGATCATCGATGATCTACACCGCGAAACGGGCAAAACCATCATCATTATCGAGCACCGTCTTGAGGATGTACTGCATCGCTCTGTTGACCGAATTATTCTGATGGAAAGTGGTGAAATCATCGCAGATACCACACCAGATGAAATCTTAGCGTCCCCGCTTCTTGAAGAATACGGTATCCGTGAGCCTCTTTACCTTTCTGCTTTGAAAGAAGCAGGCTGCGCGATTGAAGGCGATGCAAAACCATCGAGCTTAAGCACATTGCCATTGGCGCAATACCAATCCGCCGTCAGCGCATGGTTTGAAGCCTCAAAAGCAACCAATGTTGAAAAGCAAGCCGAGACTCTTCTGGCTGTTCGTAACCTTACCTATTCATACGATGGTGAGAAAAACGCACTTGAAGACGTTAGCTTCGATGTAAAACGCGGCGAATTCGTTTCGGTTTTGGGTAAAAACGGTTCCGGTAAATCCACCATCACTAAGCTTGTGATGGGCGTGATTGAACCAGACCAAGGTTCGATGATCTTGAACGGCCAAGACTTAAACGAACTAACAATTTTCGAGCGCAGCCAAAAGGTTGGCGTGGTAATGCAAAACCCAAATCATATGATTTCGCATCACATGATTTTCGACGAAGTGGCTTTCGGCCTGCGTAACCGTGGCGTTGAAGAGAAACAAGTCGAAGCGAAGGTATTGGAAGTCCTTGAGCTGTGCGGTTTGAGCAAATACCGTCACTGGCCAATCGAAGCATTGAGCTACGGCCAGAAAAAGCGCGTAACCATTGCGTCAATTTTGGTATTGGAACCAGAGCTTCTGATCCTTGATGAACCGACGGCAGGTCAGGACTATCGAAACTACACGTCTATGCTGAGTTTCATCGAAAAGCTCAATCGCGAGTTGGGCGTAACCGTGATGATCATCTCTCATGACATGCATTTAGTGTTGGAATACACCTCGCGCTCTATCGTGATTGCAGACAGTAAATTAGTCGCGGATGCACCAATGACGCAGGTATTCAGCAGTCCAGAGCTACTAGACCAAGCAAACCTCACTACAACAAGTCTGTTTGAGTTGGCTACGAAAGTTGGCATCGAAGACACCAATGGCTTTATGCAGCATTTTATCAATGTAGAAAAAGCGCACCGCCAACGAAAAAGCGGCGAAGTAAACCAACCAGAGAAAGCAGTGGCATGAAAGACAACAAAATGAAGTTTGGTATCAACTACATCGATACCCAATCGCCACTTCATAAGTTGAATGGCATTACTAAGTTCTTGCTTTTCATTGCTTGGGTAACGGTGGTATTGACCACATTTGACTTGCGAATCATCGCGCTGTTGATCGTGCTTGGTTTAGGCTTATTGAAAATGACCAAAGTGCCCTTTCATGTCTACAAACCGCTGTTATTCGGTACAGGCACGGTATTACTGATCAATGCCCTGTTTATGTTCGCGTTAGCGCCGCAACAAGGTACTGAGTTCATGGGCTCATCAACGGTTTTACTCTCGTTACCCGGTAATTACTCGCTCACTCAAGAGACGTTGTTTTACTTAGTAACGGTGACGTTAAAATACTTCAGCATGTTCCCAATCGCGTTGGTGTTTGTATTTACCACTCATCCGACGGAGTTTTCAGCCAGCTTGAACCGCTTGGGTGTACCTTACAAAATCGCCTATGCCGTAAGCTTAACGCTGCGCTACTTGCCGGAAGTGAAAAAGGACTTTGTTAACATCATGCACGCGCAACAAGCACGCGGAGTAGAACTGAGCAAGAAGGCTCCGTTGTTCACTCGTATGAAGAACGTCGCGAAGATTCTTGGACCTCTGATTTTCTCTAGTTTGGACAGAGCCGATCAAATCTCAAACGCGATGACGCTACGTGGTTTTGGCCGTCACTCCTCTCGCACTTGGTACAGCCTAAAACCCCTGACCAAAGCCGATATGATCTGTATGGCGGGGATTGCGGTGATAGTGATTGCTGCGATCAGCAAGCGTGTTATGGACACACAACTGTTCTGGTATCCGTTTTAAATTCTGAAGCTTCAAACTAAACATAACGTGGTTAGTGTTGTGACCACGTTATCTTCCGTCTTTCCCCTCGGTAACTCGCCTGTTGGCTTCTTGCTTGCAAGTATTAAAAAGAAACGGTAATTTCAGCGGCTCGCTGATGTGCCAGAAAGTTGCTTATTTAAACGACCAACATGAACTAAACTCATCAGTTTTATCAGGGGCTTAATGATCAACTGCGCACTGCCCACGATGAAAAGCCAAGTGCCACTTTCAATCAACGAATCATTCAAAAAGAAAAAGCTACCAATTAAAAACCAAATAGCAATGAGTAGGTCGTTTGCAGCTCCTAACGCCTCATAGCGGCGCTGAATAACGATGTGACGGCTTCCTAGATCTAAATCCAACTCTCTGCCATGTATCTGCACTGTATAGCTCCCCTCTTATTGT
>NZ_WXWT01000239.1:0-5297 GCF_009904725.1 Vibrio sp. V43_P6S15P86 | reverse complement strand
TGCGGGTAAAGTTTCACGCCCACGCACCACTCAGGATGCAAAACCATACTTTAGTCACAAAATTAATCGCGCGGTAGTGTCGCTCTTATTACCTATTACTAATAATAGTCCTTAGTCTAATTGAGAATCCAGTCACACTATTTTCATAACGTCATGTAATTCCATTCATAGCTCTCAGAGATAACGAACTAACAGTAAGCATTTCTTGATGAGAATGGTAGGATAAACCCAAATCCAAACAGCATTGAGAAGATCATGACACAATCCACACCTATTCGCATTGCAACTCGAAAAAGCCCTCTTGCTTTATGGCAAGCTTACTTTGTCAAAGACGCCCTTCAAGCCGCTCACCCTGGTTTGGAAGTCGAGTTAGTAACCATGGTGACCAAAGGTGACGTGATTTTAGATACACCGCTAGCAAAAGTTGGCGGCAAAGGCTTATTCGTAAAAGAGCTTGAAGTCGCAATGCTAGAAGGCCGTGCAGACCTTGCCGTTCACTCAATGAAGGACGTGCCCGTCGATTTCCCGGAAGGTCTTGGCCTCGTGACCATTTGTGAACGTGAAGACCCTCGTGATGCTTTCGTCTCCAATACCTATAGCAACATTGATGAACTCCCTCAAGGTGCAGTGGTTGGTACTTGCAGTTTGCGCCGTCAATGCCAACTGAAAGAATATCGTCCAGACATCATTATCAAAGAACTGCGTGGCAACGTGGGTACTCGACTTGGCAAACTGGATGCGGGTGAGTACGACGCTATCATTCTTGCAGCCGCAGGTCTAAAGCGCTTGAAATTGGAAGACCGAATTCGCAGCTTTATCGAGCCAGAGCAATCATTACCTGCGGTTGGCCAAGGTGCTGTCGGTATTGAGTGCCGCCTTGACGATGAAAGGCTGCTTAAACTACTTGAGCCACTTAACCACCAAGACACCGTAGACCGTGTTTTGTGTGAGCGCGCAATGAACCTGACGCTAGAAGGCGGCTGTCAGGTACCTATCGGCAGCTATGCCCTGCTAGATGGCGATAACATTTGGCTACGCGCATTAGTTGGCGAACCAGATGGCAGCGAAATTGTTCGTGGTGAAATCCGTGGCCATCGTAAAGACGGCGAAACGTTAGGAGTGCAGTTAGCCAATGAACTACTGGATAACGGCGCTCGTGAAATCCTAACTAAGCTGTACGCAGATCACGAATAATCATGGCAGTGTTGGTCACTCGGCCGGGAGAGCAAGGCAACGCGCTTTGCTCTCTGCTCGAAAGGCACGGCATTTCTGCATATCACCATCCTCTGATCGACATTGTCGCCGATCTCACGGACACGCACCTCTCTAAACACCTGCATCAAGCTCAAATTGTTATCGCTGTTAGTCGACATGCCGTGCAATGTGCACAGCAAATCTTAGCCAGCAACGAGACATCATGGCCGAAACAAGCCATTTACCTTGCCGTTGGTCAAAAAACAGCACACTATTTAAGCAAATGTACCCAACAGAAAGTACACTATCCCCAAGTCAGTGATAGTGAACATTTATTGCGACTGCCAGAGCTCAATAATGTGGCCCAACAACAGGTTCTTATCCTTCGTGGGAACGGTGGAAGAGAGCTGATCAAAGATGCATTGGTGAGACGTGGCGCAAAAGTTCACTATAGTGAGACTTACAAGAGAGAATTCATCCCATTCGATCCAGTAAGCTGTGTCTCACTATGGAAAACCCTACAAATTGACCAGATCATCGTCACCAGTGGTGAGCAACTGGATTATTTGTGCAGCCAATTGACGTCAGAGCAATTGACTTGGCTTAATCAACAAGAGTTGTATATCCCCAGTCAGCGTATCGCTGACATCGCACTTCAAAGGGGGTTCACTCGGGTGAGATGCACGGGAAGCGCATCCAACCAAGAATTACTGGCGGCTCTCCAGCCCTAGCTACACAGGATATAGGCATGACAAGTAAAAATAACGACCAAAAAAATAACGATAAAAACCTTTCCGAAGAAACCTCATCGGCACCGCTAGCCGAAAAAAGCACATCGCAGCAGGATGCGGCCCCTAAAAAAGAACAGCCAAAAGTGGCCGAATCCCCAAAAACAGCCGAGCCTGCCAAAGTCGAATTTGAAGAAAAACAAGGCAAGCGCGGAGTTAAACTAGGCACAGTCGCTATCATCTTATCGATTATTTTTGGCGGTGGCCTCGCATACAAGCTGCATCAGCAGCAAGCCGATTACCAAGCACAGATAGCCCAACTAAAAAGTCAGCTAGAAAGCACTCAAGCTTCCATGAAGCAAGAGCTCAGCCGGGTACAAGAGGAAACCATCGAGAAAGCAACGACCGTGACACACAAAGCGGAAGTGGTACTGGGACAGCAACAGAAGAGCATTGAAAGCTTACAGCTTGCCGTTGCCGATGTGAAAGGTCGCCGACCAAACGACTGGCTACTTGCTGAAGCCGATTACCTCGTCAAATTAGCAGGTCGTAAACTGTTCTTAGAGCATGACGTAGAAAGCGCAACTCAACTAATGGAAAGTGCAGATCAACGCATTGCAGCACTGAATGACCCTAGCCTCGTCAAACTACGCAAAGCAATGGCGAACGATATCACCAAACTTCGTACTATCCCGCTGATTGACCGTGATGGATTGGTACTACGCTTAACTGCTCTGCAACAGCAAGTAGACAAGCTACCTCTCGCCAATGCACTACTCCCAGAAGCAGAAGCCGTAGAGAACACGGAAGTGTCAGAAGATATTGCAAACTGGCAAGATAACTTAATGACATCTCTGAAAGACTTTTCAGAAAACTTCATTACCTTCCGCACGCGCGATGGTAACGTCATTCCACTGCTTTCTCCTGAGCAACACTTTTACCTAAAAGAAAACATCAAAGCCAAATTGGAGACCGCAATAAAAGCAGTGTACCAAGAACAAGGTGAAATTTACACCACGTCTCTAAAAACGGCCGACAAATGGGCATTAGCTTTCTTCAACCAAGACGATAATTCCGTTAAAGAGTTCAACAAAACTGTTAACCAGTTAAGCCAGCAAAACATTCAAGTGGAATACCCAACGAAACTGCAAAGTCAGTCTCAACTATCAGATGTCATCCGTGAGCGCCTACGTCGCGAAGTCACAACGATGACAGGTATGGAGGATAAGTAATGTTTCGTCTTATTTTCCTATTTGTTGTACTAGGTGCAGGACTATTTGTTGGCACTCAATTTTCTGGTCAGCAAGGCTATGTACTCATTTCCATCGCTGAGAAAACGATCGAGATGAGCGTAACGACATTGGTCGTATTCGTTATCGCAGCACTCGCAGGTCTTTTTCTACTTGAGTACCTAATTAAAAAGCTAGTTTACGCAAGTTCTACAACATGGAACTACTTCAGCGTGCGCAAAATGCGCCACTCCCGTCGATACACCAATGAAGGCATTATTAAACTCCTTGAAGGAGACTGGAAAGGTGCCGAGAAAAAAGTGACTCGTTGGGCGAATCATCACGACATGCCACTACTTTGTTACTTAGTTGCGTCTGAAGCTGCACAAGGTCAAGGTGATAAAGCAAAACGTGATCACTACCTAGAGCTAGCAAGCCAGCAAGAGAATGCTCATCTCGCAGTAGAGCTAACTCGTGCTAAACAGTTTATTCGCGATAACGAGTTCGAGGCTGCTTTCGATACTTTGCAATCGTTAAAAGGTCAGTATGCGAGTAATTCGATTGTATTGAACTTGCTGAAAACAACGTACATGCAGCTAAAGTTGTGGCAACCTCTTATTGACCTCTTGCCACAACTCACCAAAGCAAAACTCATCACGGAAGAAGAACACGCAGAGCTGATTCAAAAGGCGCAATGCGGCTTACTCCATGAAGTGGCACAGCAGCAAGGTAGCGAAGGGCTTATTTCTCATTGGAATGGCCTTGCACGCAAAGTAAAACAAGACACACACCTAGTCGCCTGTTTTGCTCGTGAGTTGATAGCCCGGAAAGCAGATGCTGAAGCCTTTACTGTGCTAAAAGAAGCATTGAAAAAACAACCGGCTCCTGAGCTTTATCAACTACTGCCAGATCTAAACCTGCCAGATATCCACCCTGTCGTGGTTTTCTTAGAGGGAGTAGTGAAGAAAGAGCCAGATAACGCCGCTGCGCATAGCGCATTGGCGCACTTCTATTTCCGTCAAGAGAAGTGGCAAGAAGCCCAAGACCACTTTGAGATCGCCTTAAAGCTTCGCTCTGACGTCTCTGATTATGCATTCCTAGCAGACACACTAGAGAAGCAGAATCTAACTAAAGCCGCTCACGAAGTCTCTCGTAAAGCTCTCACGCTCGTCCAGAACAACTAAGTAGCAGTCATCTAACCAAGCCGACAGTTTACTGTCGGCTTTTTTATTGCCTGTCACTCATCAACACTATACAAACCTGCAATATCCACTAGAGCTAACGCCCTGCAATCGCCTGAACTTCATTAGGAGGCCCCAGCAAAGCTTCTTTAGTTCGTTCCCAGCAGCACTCCATTAAGCTCACTAAAAGCCTCTAAAAGATAGCTTACTCACTTTCTTCAAAATCTAAGCTTCTAAGAAGGAACTCTACTAACAAAATGCAGATAACTTGGAATAGAGTAGGAAGCAAAAATAGGCACATAAGCTCCGATACTCTCCATTCTCTTCAATGCAGGACTGTCCTATACAATACTTAGAACGTGTTTATTGTACCAACCAGAGCAAGATAGCGAAGAGCCACTAGGTAACACTAAGAGCGCTAACGCACGCAACATCGAGTAAAGGGTAAAGAGTAAAGGCAAGTCTCTTGTTAACAGAAACACTTTACCCTTAGAGGTAGGAATGCCAATACTCAGACTTGATGGCTCTCGTTAGAAGATAAAGTTATGAACTTCTGTCGCAGCACAACCCGTGGATAGCGAGAACGCGCTTAAAGCAAGGCTTCTCAAGTGACATAGTGCAGGGATACGATCAGCTAAGGGATTGATTCCAGTCCCTAACGAATTTCCAAGCGTCAGAAACGAAGAAAGCCTCGCTATTTCTAGCGAGGCTTCTGAATAGTGGCGGAGAGATAGGGATTTGAACCCTAGATACGCTATTAACGTATGCCGGTTTTCAAGACCGGTGCTTTCAACCACTCAGCCATCTCTCCACAAATTGTCATCAACAGATTAGTACACTGATGATGTTGTTATTTGTCTATGCAAATAACGATATTTAAAGCCTGGCGATGTCCTACTCTCACATGGGGAAGCCCCACACTACCATCGGCGCTATTTCGTTTCACTTCTGAGTTCGGCATGGAA
>NZ_WXWT01000224.1:0-5324 GCF_009904725.1 Vibrio sp. V43_P6S15P86 | reverse complement strand
CTCTAGCACCGAGAAAGAGGCGATGGAAGCGGGTAGTGTGTGGTGGGATGCCGAACTATTTTCAGGCAAGCCTAACTTCACTACATTGCACCATTATCCAACGCCGACACTGACAGCAGAAGAGCAGTCATTTATGGATAATGAGCTTGAAACCCTGCTAGAAATGCTTGATGACCAGAAGATTGTCAAAGAAGACAGGGATTTACCGCCTGAAGTATGGGAGTACTTACGTAAAGAGCGATTTTTCTCACTGATCATTTCAAAAGCGTATGGTGGTCGTGAATTTTCCGCTTTAGCGAACTCAACCATTGTTTCTCGTATTGCGACTCGTAGCATCAGCACCGCTGTATCGGTAATGGTACCGAACTCTCTTGGTCCAGGTGAGCTTTTATCGCACTATGGCACGCAAGAGCAAAAAGATTACTGGTTGCCTCGTTTAGCTGATGGTACCGACATTCCTTGTTTTGCATTAACAGGGCCCGAAGCGGGATCTGACGCCGGTGGTATACCAGATCAAGGCGTAGTTTGTTATGGCACTCACGAAGGCAAAGAAGTGCTTGGCGTGCGAGTTAGCTGGAATAAACGCTACATCACACTTGCGCCAGTGGCGACAGTGCTCGGATTAGCATTTAAGCTACAGGATCCAGAAGGGCTACTTGGTGATAAGAAAGAGGTTGGAATCACATGTGCGCTGATCCCCGCTGACAATGAAGGTGTCGAGATAGGCGAGCGCCATGATCCTCTGGGGTCTGCATTTATGAATGGTCCGACTCGTGGTGAAGATGTCTTCATCCCTATGGACTGGTTGATCGGTGGCGCTGATTACGCAGGTAAAGGTTGGCGTATGCTGGTTGAGTGTCTTTCTGCTGGTCGTGGTATCTCTCTCCCAGCGCTTGGCACTGCGATTGGTCATCTTACTACACGTACAACTGGTGCTTATGCTTACGTGCGTAAACAGTTTGGTATGTCGATCGGTAAGTTTGAAGGTGTCGCAGAAGCAATGGGGCGCATTGGTGGTCTTACTTACCTACTAGAAGCGACACGTACGCTGACGACGACTTCTCTCGATATGAAAGAAAAACCTGGGATCGTAACTGCGATTGCCAAGTACCACATGACGGAAATCGCGCGTACTATTCTAAATGATTCGTTTGATATTCATGCAGGTCGTGCGATTCAAGATGGCCCAATGAACTATCTTGCTAAACATTATCTCGGTATTCCAGTTGCTATCACTGTTGAAGGCGCGAATATTCTGACTCGTAACCTGATGATTTTTGGTCAAGGTGCGACTCGTTGTCACCCATATGTACTGAAAGAAATGGAAGCTGCTGCGAATCCAGATTCTGAACAAGGGGCGAAAGAATTTGACAACTTGCTCTTTAAACACATCAAACATGCGGTAGGCAATACATTTGGTGCATTTGGCGCGGCGCTAACTGGTTCTCGGTTTGTAAAAGCGCACATGAGTGGCCCAACACAGCAGTACTATAAAGAAATCACAAGATTAAGCCGAGCGCTTGCCGTTAGTGCTGACTTCGCGATGTTAACACTAGGCGGTGATTTGAAGCGTAAAGAAATGATTTCCGCACGTCTGGGTGATGGCTTAAGCTATCTATATATGGCGTCTGCCGCACTGAAGAAGTATGAAGATGAAGGACGTCAACAAGGCGATCTAGATTTTGTCCACTACGCCGTTCAACACTGCTTGTATAACGCATCTAAGTCATTAAATGAGGCTTTTACCAACTTCCCTGTGAAATACGTTGGCGGTGTGCTGAAAGGGTTATTGTTCCCACTTGGCAATCATTTCAATAAGCCAAGCGATGAACTGTGTGTGAATTTGGCGGAAGCGATGATGACGCCAGGAGCACAACGTGATCGACTCACGCATCTTTGCTACATCGGAAAATCCGACGACGACAGCGTAGGCTTAATGGAGAATGCCTTCCTCGCAATGTACGAAATCAAACCATTAGAGCGTAAGCTTATGAAGGCGGCGAAGGATGGGAAAGTGGCTCGTAAAGGTCTGCTACACGACCGTCTGCAGCAAGCATTTGAAGCTGGCGTGTTAACTGAGCAAGAAATTGACCAAATCATGGCGGCAGACAAATTGCGTTACAAGGCGGTTCAAGTTGACCACTTTAGTCATGACTTTTCTGAAGTACGAACCGATTACCCAAAAAAGTCGCATTTGAACCCGGCGGCATAGTAAACCGTTAATACTAAGAAAAGCACCTCAATGAGGTGCTTTTTTGTATTCTTGGGGAGTGGATGGTGGGATAGTGCTCCAACCACTTGCCTTTTAAGAGCATTTTTACAGAAATTAGATGCGAAATCCCAACGAAACTTTTATCCTAACAAGGTTTTTTAAAGGAAGTTGAATATGATCATCAAACCTAGAATTCGTGGATTTATCTGTACTACAACGCACCCTGTTGGTTGTGAAGCTAACGTAAAAGAACAAATTGCGTACACCAAAGCGCAAGGTCCAATCAAAAACGCACCTAAGCGTGTTCTTGTTGTTGGTGCATCAAGTGGCTACGGTCTATCTTCTCGTATCGCTGCGGCATTTGGTGGCGGTGCATCAACTATCGGTGTTTTCTTCGAAAAAGAAGGTACTGAGAAGAAACCAGGTACAGCAGGTTTTTACAATGCCGCTGCTTTTGAAAAGCTAGCGCGTGAAGAAGGTCTGTACGCAAAAAGCTTAAACGGCGACGCTTTCTCAAATGAAGCGAAACAGAAAACTATCGAGCTGATCAAAGAAGACTTAGGTCAAATCGATATGGTGGTTTACTCACTGGCATCTCCAGTACGTAAAATGCCAGAAACTGGTGAATTAGTTCGTTCATCTCTTAAACCTATCGGTGAAACTTATACATCAACTGCTGTTGATACCAACAAAGATGTGATCATCGAAGCAAGTGTTGAGCCTGCAACAGAAGAAGAAATCAAAGACACAGTAACCGTTATGGGCGGTGAAGACTGGGAACTTTGGATCAATGCACTGTCTGATGCTGGTGTTCTTGCTGAAGGCTGTAAGACAGTCGCGTACAGCTACATTGGTACTGAGCTAACTTGGCCAATCTACTGGGATGGCGCACTAGGTAAAGCGAAAATGGACCTAGATCGTGCGGCGAAAGCGCTAAACGACAAGTTAACAGCGACAGGCGGCAGTGCAAATGTTGCTGTACTTAAATCTGTTGTAACTCAGGCAAGTTCCGCAATTCCTGTTATGCCACTGTACATTGCAATGGTATTCAAGAAAATGCGCGAAGAAGGCGTACACGAAGGCTGTATGGAACAAATCTACCGTATGTTCAGCCAACGTCTGTACAAAGAAGATGGTAGCGCAGCAGAAGTGGATGAGATGAATCGTCTACGCCTGGATGACTGGGAACTTCGTGACGACATTCAGCAGCACTGTCGTGAGCTATGGCCTCAAATTACGACTGAGAACCTAAAAGAACTGACTGACTACGTAGAGTACAAAGAAGAGTTCTTGAAACTATTTGGTTTCGGTGTTGAAGGCGTAGATTACGAAGCGGATGTAAATCCAGCAGTTGAAGCAGACTTCATTCAAATCTAATCGAACCACAGACTAGATAACCAATAAACAAAAGGCGCTCATTGAGCGCCTTTTTGTATTTCATAGTCAAAGTGAGTATTAACTTAGTATTATCAGTATCGTACCAGCTAGCGTCATTAAAATATTTGCAATCGCATAGGTACCCGCATAACCAAGGGCTGGGATGGTGGACTTAGCGTAGTCGTTAACGACATCCATAGCTGGAGCGCAAGTACGGGCGCCAATAATGGCACCGAAGAGCAGGGCACGGTTCATCTTGAGTATGTGTGCGCCCACTAAATAGGCCAATACCACAGGCACAACACTAACAATGAATGCTAAACCAATCACTTTTGGACCAACTTGAGTCAAGTGCTCGAACATCTTTCCGCCTGCACTTAGACCTATTCCCACCATAAAGAACATCAAACCCAAATCTTTGACCATATTCAGCGCCCCCTGCGGGACATAGCCGAAAGTAGGGTGATTTGCTCGTAAGAAACCAAGTGTAATACCAGATAACAAAAGACCTACCGCGTTACCCAAGCTGAACGAAACCTGGCCGAATGTCATGGTGATGAGGCCAAACAGAATACCCAAAATAAAGAAGCTGCAAAAAGCGAGTAAATCGGCCATTTGACTGTGGATCGAGATGAAACCGATTTTTTCCGCGAGTCCATGTACTCGGCTTTTCTCGCCGCTCACCTGAAGGACGTCACCTTTAGCGAGCACAATGTCTAAGTCCATCGGCATTTCTATTTGCGCACGTACCACGCGGTTTAAGAAACAGCCAAACTCAGATAAGTTTAAATCCGATAAACGCTTGCCTGCGATAGCGTCACTTTTTACGACAATTTCTTCTTCAACGATGCGCAAATCAAGCAAGTTACGATCAAATACTTCTTTACCGTTGCGGAAGCTAGGATCCAAGCGAGCATGGCTATCAGGGAAGCCAACCAGTGCAATTTCATCACCTTCTTGCAAAATAGCATCACCATCTGGATGGGCGAGAATACCGTTACGGCGGATTCGCTCAATGTAACAGCCAGTTTGACGATAAATGCCCAGTTCACGCAAGTTCTTGCCGTCAGTCCAGTCAATCAATTCTGGGCCGACTCGGTAAGCACGAATAATCGGTAAGTACACTTTTCTTTGGCTTGAATTTCCAAGGCCACGTTCTTGAGCAATTTGCTGCGCAGAATCAGACAGGTTCTGCTTCTGTAGTTTTGGCAATAGCTTCGCGAACATGATCATGCTAATTAAGCCGACCAGATAAGCCATCGCGTAACCCACGGATAGATTTTCTAATACCAAAGAAAAATCCATATTGCGCGGTATAGTCGCAAGGCCAGAGTTAAGAGCGTCTTGTGCACCAACCAGTACAGGTGTTGCTGTCAACGCGCCAGCCATCATACCGGCTGACAAGCCAAAGTCGAGGCCGAAATAGTGGCTCAAGCCATACGTTAAGCTGACTGCGGACACGAGAACGGTCATACTTAAGATAAAGTAATGCTTACCATCTCTGAAGAATATGCCAAAAAAGTTTGGTCCAGCTTCAATGCCAACGCAATAAATAAACAGCATAAAGCCAATGGTTAATGCTTCTGCATTGAATGAGAAGCCAAGGTGACCCATTACCAACGAGGTAATTAGAACGCCTATGGAGTTGCCTAGTTGTAATTTGCCAAATCGGATTTTTCCGATGGCAAGGCCAATGGCTAATACGACGAAGATTAGAAGGATAGGGTTTTGCTCA
>NZ_WXWT01000101.1:0-5342 GCF_009904725.1 Vibrio sp. V43_P6S15P86 | reverse complement strand
GTCGTTATCTGGATGAAGCGTTTGAAAATAATTTAGCTCTGTTTGGGGCAAACCAACTTGAGCGCGCGCAAGTGGAAATGTGGCATCGCGTGGTGGAGTTTCAAGGTCTGTATGCTGCTTTTCAAGCATTTAGAAACATCACAGCTATCTATGAAGATAGAGAGCGTTGTGTTAAAGAGTGGGGTGAAGAGTCCAAGCAACGCGTGCAAGAGTTTTTACCGTTGTTAGATAAGCGACTTGGTGAAAGCGAGTTCATTGCCGCTGACCATTTTACTATCGTCGATATTACAGGCTTTATTTTGATTGGCTTTGCAATTAAAGGCCTAGAAATCGATGTGCTTACTACTGCACCAAACATTGCGCGTTGGTATGAGCAAGTTTCAGCTCGGCCTGCATTTCTAAGTTGATGTACCAGCAGCGAGTAGATCATTGCTCGCTGCTATTGCCTTTCGAATTCAAAAGGATATTCAAATTCTTCAGCTTTTTTCTTATTTTGTCTCCTATCGCCTATAATTGGAAAAACAACCTCAATGGGCTTCAATGCGTTTTAGAGCCTAGCGCTCTTAGTCTGTAGACGTTCTTTTCATAGTGGGAAGTCTATTAATAGACAAGGAGAGGTCATGCGTATTCAAGTTAAAACTATCAATAATGTTCTTATTGCTCTTTTAATGGTTTCGGTCTTTGGTCTCGTCGCGCTGTACCTCAATAACACACAGCAGAATGAACAGATTGAAAAACTGCAAAGTCAGTTAATAGAGAAAGAACATCAGATATTAATCTCCAATGAGGCGCTGTCCTACACTCGATATCAACACCAGTTATTAGCTGAAGATTATAGTCGTTTTAGAAATGAGCAATCAGTGACTAGTGTTCTACGTTAGCGTGCCCGACTACCGTCTTAAGGAGGCGAATGAAATCCATTCTTTTGGTCGATGACAGTAAAACAGTACTACTTTATATCAGCAGTGCATTAGAAAAGCAGGGATATGAAGTTATTGCTGTTGAAGACGGACAATCCGCACTTGAAGTGCTGACTTATCGCAAAGATGTTCAGTTTGTACTTAGTGACTTAATGATGCCTGGCATTAATGGTATTGAGCTGTGTCGGCAATTAAAATCACAAGTTAGCGAACGTTACATTTTCTTTGTTTTATTGTCCTCTAGAAATGACCAAAGCTCGATCGTGAAAGGCATCGATGCTGGCGCAGATGACTTTGTGGATAAGAAGACGTCTGTAGAGGAACTTCAGGCCAGAATCCGCGCGGGGTTTCGTACTTTAGAACTGCACAACAAACTCGTTGAGAGAAATAAAGAGTTAGATGCGGCCTATCAAACAATCCACCAAGACCTACAGTCTGCTAGTCACCTGATGGAGCAACTACTCCCAGCGGAGTCGTCGATCCAGAACATGCAATTTAGTTACGCCTACAAACCGTGCTCCCAGATTGGTGGTGACATGTTGGGGTATTTTGAGCTTGATGAACAACATGTCGCATTTTATGTTTTCGATGTTTCAGGCCATGGTGTTTCGTCTGCTTTGATGGCTTTTTCTATCCAACAGACGTTATCTCAAAATCTGGGACCTGATTCGATAACCATGGAGCTAAGAGATGGCGACTACTGTATCAGTGAACCAGCAGCCGTTATTGATCGGCTAAACCGACGGTATCAGCAAACTAGGAATAGTCAGCTTTATTTCACTATGGTTTATGCCATTCTTAATACAGAATCAGGACAACTTCGCTATTGTACTGCTGGTCATCCTAAGTTCCTTGTTTGGCGAGCGAGCACCGAAACTACAGAGCTGGCGGGTGAAGACAACTTTATGATTGGCGCTTTGCAGCCGATGGAGTACGTTGGTAATCAAATTATTCTGAGTGAGGGAGATGTAGTATGGCTTTATTCGGATGGTTTGATAGAAGCAAGGAGAGGTGAGGAGATGTTTTCAGTACAAAGGTTGGCATCAAGTATAAAAGCTGTTTGTTCTTCGCAATTAGAAGTAGAAGTGCAGGCTAGATGTGTCTTTGAACAAGTACAATCTTGGCAGAACAAAGATGAGTTTTATGATGATGCGAGTCTTTTACAAGTAAGGTGGCGTGGCTGATAGCCTAGGGATAAAGGAAAAGAATGTTCCAGAGCGAGTTTAAACGAACTTACGGTGGATCCCTTACTCGCTCTCGAAGTGCGAGCAAAGAGGTTGCTAAGTTTTTAATGGATAATCAAGTATCGTTAAGTACGGCTCAGTCATTGGAGCTTTGTGTTGTTGAGCTTATGAACAATGCTTACATCCATTCTTACAGCGAAATTGAAGACAAGCCGATAGACGTGGAATGTAGGATTAGATGCGACCAAATGTCAGATTTCATTGAACTTAGGGTTTCTGACTACGGAGCGTCAATCAATGAAATGACATTCAACCAACATAAAAATAAACAGATTGAGGCTCCTAACTTAATGGATGATGATAGTTGGTCTGCTTCAGGTCGTGGACTGATGTTAGTCGCTCAATTATCTGACCAGTTCAAGTTAGAAAAAGAGATTGGAAAAAACACGTTTGTTTTAGTGAAGAAGAACGGAGAAAAACTAACAACCAAGCAAGATCTATTCACCCCACCTGGTCCCTAGCGTTAATCTGACGGTTACGTTGTATATTATTGTTATTTTGTATTTGTGGTTGGTGAAGGCGACAATAATGCTTCCAACTCTTCTGGTGTCAGTATATCACTGATGTTTAGCATATTGCTCTCATCATCTAACGCCATCTTTGTACGACTAAGCAAGTACCTCTTTTGAGTTGGCGTTAAGTCTTTGAGAGACTCAATCAGCTCCTTGAAATTGCTATTGTTCATTGCCATATTTCCCCCAGTTAAGCCTTAATTTGTTTTATTGCATATTCTTCAAGTAAGCAAAGATTTGTTGATTAATGGCAGCTAGCTCTTTAGTAACTATAGCTATATCTGAGCTATCTGGCTCGTTATCGTTTCTTGTTTCTGCTTCTATTTTTGTGAAAACAATGACAGCGGTTTCTTCACCAAAGCTCTCTAGAATGCCCTTTAGACTGTGAGCCAATAAGTAGAGTTCCGGCCAACATTTGTTTGCGTACAACTCATTGATACGCTGTATGTCATTGGCGTGGTCTTCTAAGTATGTGGAAAAAACGGTGACGATAAGATCTACGTCGTTCTCCATGTATTTATTGAGAACATCAAAATTAATCATGTTTACCTCTGACTAACCGCGAGGTAGAAAAATGTATCGGATAGGAATGTTGAAGTGGGGGGAGTTGAGCGCTGAACAGTGTGCTTATCACTTGAGCTAGACTCATAAAAACAAAGTTATTGTTCGGTACACTTTGACTTATATACAAGTGTCTATGATCTAATCTTTTGTGCAAAGCATTTTGCACTCGTGTCGTGGCAACACAAGTTACGTGATAGTGGGTTCCAAATAAAATGCTGGGTTGGGAACAGTCTTGTCTACCTAGTTTAAAGTAATCATCAAACAAGTAAGCCAAGCGCTCGCCAACTTTGACTATTCCTTCAGTCAAGGTTAACTCTCCTAATTGAGTACAAATACAAGCTAGCAACCTAGTTGCATAATGGCAAGTAGCTTGACGCAAAAAAGGGGCCTTGCGCCCCTTTTGTACAATTAGCTTTGCTTGGAGTCCTGTTCTACCTGCCTCATTAACTCGTTCGCCTTCTTCATTGCACGTCTTGCGCTTGTGGTCCTTCTCTTATTGAGTAGTATGTCGGAGAAGCGCAGGTATTTATCTGCAGTTTTGAATCTCAAATCGTTAATATCTTGAAAACCGATAGGAAAGTTCTTCGAAAACTGATCAACATCTTTCACTAAGTTATCGAGGTGAGTTGTCGTTCTTGCCTTTTCTAGGCGGTAATAGAAGTTTTCAAATTCCTCTTGGAACAAAATTCGAGCAGCCTCGTCCGGAAATGGTAGAGGATCCTTAGAGTCTAGCGCGGTCTCATACAGTTTCATTTCGAGAACTGCATCTTTCATCGCGTTGCTTATTTTTAAGTTGTTTTGATGCTCTTCAACGTTTGAGAAGAAAGTATTCCCAACCTTAATTAGCGCAACAAGTGCTGCAGCATCTTTATTTTTGAGTGCTTCAGTTAGGTGTTTACCAAAAACATCGCTAGATAATGAGCTTGGTGTAAATGGGTAATCCTGATGAATTTGATTTAACTCATCTTTCAGTTCATAGATGGACTTACTGTCTTCTTCTTTACTGTATCGAGACTTTTCCAGTTGGCTATTGATTTGTCTGGCTATCGAAAGCAATGTTGAGTGCTTGCTTGATTGAATATCTAACGCCAGAACTTCAATTTTATGTGAGTCAGGGTAGTAGGCTTTTGCTTTGTTTAGTACAGACTCGATTTCATCATAATTTGGATAGTTGTTAGCATCAGAATTCAGAACCTGATCAATCTCAGATTCAAACTCACTTAGAAGGTAGCTCTTGTGCTGTCGTAGTAAGCCAGCTTTAATCACCGGGTGTAAGTTTTTCTCACTATTAATCAGTGACAAGCTTTTTTCTGGCGGTGTATCAAGCAACCATTCCTGCCCATTAATCTGATCATTTTGCTTGTTAATCGCTATTTCTAAATCAGAGATGGTTTCTTGTTGTTGTTGATAGCCAAATACGATTCCGGTAACCAATAGTACGCTTGCAGCTACACCGCTAACGATAGGCCAATATCGCATGTTCAACTTTTGTTTTAACTGCTCTGGGGTAAGGTCTTTGGGGATGATGCCAGTTGAAAACACGCGTGCAAAGATAGGCCACTTAGATGCTGGCATATTAGCAGGTTTCGAGACCTTCATTTTCTTTTTGAGAGCTTCATTAACAGGAGTTCTTGAATAAGGATGCTTGCAACTCAATAACTCGTAAGCAATACAAAATAGCGCAAACATATCGTCGCTTAAGTTTGGCTCTTTACCCGACAACAAGTTGAGCGATGCGTAGTTTGGAGTATAACCAAGAGTCTCCACATTTTCGGCTTTACGTTTAGCTGCGTATTGATCTTGCTTTAATTGATGAGTTTTAGATACACCAAAGTCGAGTAATTTAACATTACCTTCAGACGTTAAAATGACGTTAGCGGGCTTTAAATCGGCATGCACGACACCAAGTGAATGGGCGTAAGACAGGGCGTCAAGTACCTGATTTAGAATCGATAAAGTTGCATTAAACTTCAGCCCATGCGGCCTAGATCGTTGTATTAAATTCTCTAATGTTTCCCCATTAATATATTCCATCACCAAGAAATATATTTCGCCATCGACACCAAAATCAAAAACCCTAATAATATTAGGGTGACTTAATC
>NZ_WXWT01000304.1:0-5351 GCF_009904725.1 Vibrio sp. V43_P6S15P86 | reverse complement strand
ATTATGTGAGTTGTCGATGGCATTGTGCGTTAACTTGATTAGACGTTCAATTAAAAAAGCGAAAGAGATGAAGAGGTCAACTCGTTTCTATTATTGTTTTACAATTGATTTATGAATATTAAGTTTTGATTTTAAAGGTCTTTTGTTGTTTGGTTTGTTTTTGCGTAGAGTAATAAAAATATTTAGAACACTAATTATTTTGGGAGAGATGTGAACGATTTTTGGCAGCATTGAGCAAACAAAATGATAACAATTACACTGTATATGTGAGAAAAAAGGTCAAGATAGTTCTGAGAACGCATATAATATTTTGAGTTAAATTTGACTTTTTATTCTTTATGTTTGGGTTTTTATCTTGTCTCTGACTAAAAGGCCTTTAATAAAGATTAGAGCAAACATAGAGACACTATGTTTTTTGAGTGAACTATATACGGTGGCAATATGTCGAAAACATATCAATTGATTGCTTGAGGTTTAGATGGGGTTTATTCGTAAATATAAACTGAGCATAGTTTTGTTTTTGAGTGGTGTGGCATGTTTAATTGCGTACTACGCTCAAGGCTCTTACGTAGATGAAAATGGCTTATTAGTAGAGTCATTTGGGTTTATCCCTTTGTTTTGGCTCTTTTTGGGGTTAGCCTTCGCCTCTTTTGTGGGCTCTTTTGTCAAACACCGTAATCGTAATTAAAGAGCAAACGTGAAGTTTACTCCTTTATCTGAGGATGGGAGTATTGCTGATATTTTGGTAACTCTTTCCTTAGATTACTAAATGTTGCTCGTGCACTTTGTTTTGATAGTTTGTTGATTAGCCAGATTGGCAAAAGGCCTCCGGGGTCAGCAAACGCTTTGTAGTCAATGAGTGTCGTGCCATTAGTGAGCTTTTGTAATTCCCAAGTTGCATCAACCGAACGAATGCGAACATAGCCCTTTTGTTCAGCAAGATATGAGTCTGGTGCGCTTTTGATTTTTATCGTGAACCCAAGCTCATCGACCCAATATTCAGAGTAGGTGAGCATATCACGATTTTTTGCAGGCCATGGCGCCGTAAATTGGGTATAAACGATGTTTTCGGTGGCTGATATTTGATTTAAAACCCGGCTATGACTGGCATTGTCAATCCAGTTCGGGATGTTGTCACTATCTTCCAATAGCGTTAAAAATGCGCCATAGCTGGTGGGTGTGAACATCCAAGCACGAATCTCAACTAAACCGTCGGTATGCTCTCGAGAGTAGATAGTGATTCCGTTATCGTCACTATCAAATTGCCAGTACTCGTTGGCTTTCGCGGTGGTGCCAGTGGATATAAAAGTGGCGAGTAGTAGCGCGCCAATTCGTAAATGCAACATCATGTTAGTACCCGCCAACTTATCCTTAGTTAAAGCTTATACGATGTGTTCTTAATTATAAGGACAATAGTCAGTCTTTTCGTTACTGTTCTGAAGGTTGATCTGCTCCAAAACCTCGTTGAATATTGGTGAGCGTTATGGCTGCAAACACCACAATAACGATTGATAGATGCCAGGCTTGGCTTAAACCAAGCTGTACCAATGTTAAGCTGACCAATGAGGATACGATCATTTGTCCACCTCCAGACATGGCTGCTGCAGCACCAGCCTGCTTTTTGTAGGGTTGCATTACCATGGCTTGCGCGCAAGGTAGGGCAATGCCGTTACCTAAGATCATTAATAGTTGCCCCAACATTAAATACAGCGGTTCTACCGGGCAGAAGAACAACCATATTGCAGCACTGAGATGCAGGAATGGACTACAAAGTAGCATTCTTTTGTTGCCGATAATTGGCCTTACTCGGTTACAAATCGTGGTGCCGCCTAACATACCTAAAGCGGGAATGAGTGCCCACATTGCGTATTGATCGGATGTCATGCCAATTTGGTCTTGCATGATAAATGGCATCACGGACACGGTCGTTATCATCAGGCTGAAGTTTAACCAACTGATGCTGGCAAAACTCATAAAGTAACGTGACGTCACCAAGTCTCGATACTGGAAAAGCATGTTGCGTGGTGACGGAATAACAGATCGTTTTGCAATGGTTTCTGTAAACTTAAAGGCGATGACTACCCAAGCGAGTGAGACATAACCTAACAGTGAAATGAACACCATACTCCAACCAAAGTGGAAGTTGATAAAGCCGCCAATCACAGGCGCAATGAGTGGCGTGATCGAAGCTGCCATAGCGATATAAGACATGGCGACAGGGAGCTCATCACCGCTAAATCTATCTCGAGTCGATGCTCTCGCGAGTACCGCGCAGCACCCAGTTCCTAAGCCTTGTAGAAAACGCCCCATCACCATGCCTGTGAAGGTGTCACTAAGGAAAATGATCATTAATAGCCCAGACATCGCGATGAGCAAGCCCGTCAGTAGCACTTTTTTTCGACCCAAAGCATCCGATACCGGACCGTAAATGAACTGAGAGGGACCAAAACCGAGTAAGTAAATACTCACGAGCAGTTGGGCTTGATCAAGGGAGATAGAAAAGTCTTTTGCGATCCATGGCAAAGAGGGCATAACAAGCCCCATGCTCAATTGGCCAACACTGATAATAAGACAGGCGAGTAAGATAGTGCGAAAGTTGATTGGGCGACTCATGATGGATCACCATCAGAATAACCTCTTTGCTTTCGTGTTCTGAGGCAGCCTTCATCATCCACTTCATTTAACTTAGATTTGACGCGTTTTACGGTAGATAGGCTGACATCACACTGCTCTGAAACACTCTTCAACGTATAGCCTTCTAACAGCAACGTTGCGATCTGTTGGTGTTTAGTTTTGTCTGCTGGGCGTCCGCGAAATTTCTGTTTCCACAAATCTGGCTGCTCTTTAATGGCTTGCCGTCCTTGCTCTGCGGCAAACAGGCGATGTTCAGTCTGCACTTTTCCATATCCAGATAACACGGTGAGTAGCGTTTGAGTTTGAACAGAATCCGGTTCAAATGTGAGTGGCTCACAAACGGTTTTCAGTGTGACCCCTTTTGCTAGTAACACTTTGATTGTATTTAACGCCTGACTAAAATCTCGACCAAATGCCGTTAGCCACCAGAGCACAATCGTATCACCTGCTTTGACGATATTGAGTAGCTGTTGGAAAGCTTCTCGTTCTGCTGGAGGCATGCAACCGCGAACCTTATCCTCAAAATGTTGGGCGTCAGGCACGAACGCTTTTAGGATACCGAGGTGCTCTTGATAAGCTCGATTCTTTGGCGAGTAACGTGTGTAAAGATAAGTAGCCATATGGACTATACGCCTTTTTAATTTGGTTCATATACTGTAATGGCTCATAAATATACAGAGGTTCATTAATGCTTACAACACTAAATGGACCCGAAGTCGTTAACGGACTTCGGGTCTTTTACTATTAAGTCGTGTATATAAGCTTTCCGGGCGGTTGCCTATGATTGATCCGATTTCGGCTGGTAATGCAAAATCACCATCGAAGTAGGTGATAGCAAAACCTCGCCTTCAGCATGCCCTGGGTTAAGGTTACGTACGTTTGTGTCGCAGATCGTTACCCATTCTTGCTTTCGCTCATTAGGGAGCTTAAAGCGCGCTGTGGCGTTAGTTTGGTTGATGAGATAGACCAGCTCTTGTCCTTCTTTACCGATGCCAAGGTGAAGTGCGACAGAGCTTAAACGGTTCCAATCATCATGCTCCATTAAGCGACCGTCTGTTCGGCGCCAGAAAATGCGGTTGTTATTGCGGTTTTCGCCACTGAAAGCTCGGATAAATGGCACCATGTATTGATTTCGGTTGGCGACCATTTGTGACATCCATGCTTTGAAATGTTGCTTACGTTCTGTCTCTTCCCAGTTCAGCCAACTGGTTTCGTTATCTTGGCAATAGGCATTATTGTTACCGCCTTGGGTGTGAGACAGAACATCAGCAGTGAGAATGTGTGGGATACCGAAGGCAAACAGCAAGCTAGCAATAAGGTTGCGTTTTTGCTTCTCACGCGTGGCGATGATCATCAGATTTTCGGTCTCGCCTTCAACACCATAGTTTTCTGAACGATTGTCGCCGTGACCGTCGCGATTTTCTTCGCCATTGGCTTCGTTATGTTTGTGCTTGTAAGACACTAAATCTTGCAGTGTGAAGCCATCGTGATACGTGATGTAATTTACGGTGAGTTTGTATGGCCAGTTCGCTGCACTATAAATGTCACGAGAGCCCATTAATCGAGTGGCAAACTCTTTTAAATAGCCTTGATCACCGCGCCAAAAACTGCGGGAAATATCACGCAGTTTGTCATTACATTCGTTCCAACCAAATGGAAAGTTACCCACTTGGTAGCCATTTGGACCAATATCCCAAGGTTCGGCAATCAATTTGGTTTCACGCAAAATTGGGTCTTGCGCAACGGCTTTAAAGAAAGCTGCTTCTGGGTTGTAATCATCGCCCTGTCGACCTAACGTTGCAGCCAAGTCAAAACGGAAGCCATCGACTTTAAATTCGCTAACCCAGTAGCGCAATGTATCCATCACAAGGTTTAAGGCTGGTTGGTAGGTGAGATCCACTGTATTTCCGCAGCCAGTGTAATTGGCGAAGTGGTTGCCATGTTTGATGTAAAAACAGGAATCGAGGGCCTTCAGGTTGAAAATTGTAGGCCCTTCACCACCTTCAGCAGTGTGGTTGTAAACCACGTCGAGAATCACCTCAATGCCGTTTTTATGCAATTCGCGAATTGTTGTTTTTAATTCCGTAAAGGCGTCTTGTTCTGCGTAGCGCGGATCGGGCACCATAAAGAGATAAGGGTTGTATCCCCAATAATTGACCTTTTCCATCTCTAGTAGGTGAGGCTCATGCATACACGCTGCGACAGGTAGCAATTGCAGCGTGTTGATGTTTTGCTGTTCATAAAAGGCCAGCATTTTAGGTGATGCAAGACCTAAATAGCGCCCTTTCAGGTTGTCCTCAACTTCTGGGTGAAGTTGGGTAAGCCCTTTGACGTGTGTCTCAAACAACACCATCTCTTCTCTGGGTATACGCGGATGATCCGTATCTTGCCAGTCAAAATTATCTTCGATAACGATGCACTTCGGCATATCGAAACTTTTGGCTGGAGAGTAGGGAGGGTGGTAGTGGAGGGCTTTATCAATTGACTTTGCGTAAGGGTCAGAAATTAATAGTGGCTCTTCCTTGTGGGAGACAAGGTAACCGTATTTTTGCCCCGGCTTAATATCCGGAATAAAAGTATGACGTATGCCAGCGTATTCATTCGGTAAATCATGAAGCGCGTAACTGCCATCGTCTGCAAACAGGGCGAGTTTTATGTCTTTATTCCCCGGAGCGTGAATAGAGAAGTTACAACCTTCTTTATTTACAGTTGCACCC